>JBAXRL010000100.1:0-8531 GCA_037131205.1 Actinomycetes bacterium
TACTCCCACTCCGGCACCTACAACGCCAACGTGGTGCAGTGCGCCGCGGTCTCGGCGACCATGGACGTCCTCGCCGAACCCGGTCTGTACGAGCGCCAGCGCGCGCTCGGTGACCGGCTGGCCAGCGGGCTGCGGGGCATGGCCGCGGAGGCGGGCATCCCGGCCCGCGTCGAAGGCCTCGGCACCGTCTTCCAGATCTGGTTCACAGACCACCCGATCCGCAACTGGCGCGACGCCGAGCGCTACGCCGACGAGGCGACGTTCACGCGCTGGTGGCAGGAGATGCTGCTGCGCGGCGTCCTGTTCCACCCCAGTCAGTACGAGAACCTGTTCGTCTCGCTGGTGCACAGCGACGCCGACGTCGATGAGACGCTGGTGAAGGCGCGGGAGGCGTTCGCCGTCCTCGCCGCCGAGCGCCGGGGCTCGTGAGAGGGAGGCGTCCGTGAGCCTTCTGGACGCAGGCGCCGGCGGCGAGCCGGACGCCTGGCGGGGCGCCGGCGACGAAGGGCTGGGATGATGAACGCGGCGGCGGACAGGCTCTGGATCGGCCTCGATCTCGGCACCTCGAGTCTCAAGGGGATCGCGCTCGACGCGGGCGGCCGGGTCGTGGCCGAAGCGCGCGAGGCATACGCGACCGCCAGGCCGGGCGCGGGGCGCGCCGAGCAGGAGCCCGAGGAATGGGCGGCGGCGGCGCTGGCCGCCCTGTCGTCGCTGGCGGCTACGACCCCAGCCGCGCGCTGGGGCGGTATCGGCCTCTCGGGCATGATCCCCACGCTCGTCACCCTCGACGAGTCGGGACGACCGACCGGCCCGGCCTTCACGTGGGAGGACTGCCGGGCGCAGGTCGAGGCCGGCGAGATCGCGGCGCAGATCGGCGAGGCCGCTCTGTATGCGCGCACCGGACAACCCCTCGACGGGCGCTACCTCGTGCCCCTGTTCGCCTGGGTCCTGCGGCACGATCACCGCAGAGCGTCCGCCACCGCCCTGGTGTGCGGCGCCAAGGACTTCCTCTTTCGCCGGCTCACCGGGGAGTCGCTGACGGATCCGGGCACGGCCACCGGATACGGCTGCTACGACCTGCGCGCCGGCGCCTGGGCGCCCGGGATCGCCGCCCTGGCCGGTCTGGCGACGACCGCCGGCAGATCTGGCAGGCCGGGCCTGCCGGCGGTCGTCGCCTCCCGCGAGACGCGGCCGTTGCTGAACCAGGTGGCCAAGACGCTGGGTCTGCCCGCCGGGCTGCCCGTGTGCGTGGGCGCCGCCGACTCCGTGCTGGCCGCCGAGGCGCTCGGCGCCCTCACTCCGGGCTCGGTGGCCTACGTGTGGGGCACCAGCACGGTCATCCTGGGCGCGAGCGCGGCGCCGGTCGCAGACCCCGAGCGCCGCTGCCTCATCACGCCGCTGGCCGTCCGCGGGTGGGGCGCCGAGATGGACCTCATCAGCAGCGGCGCGGTCGTCGGCTGGCTCGCCAGGCTGCTCGGCTTCGGAGCCGACGGGCACAGACGCGTCTTCGCGGCCGCCGCCGCCGCGCATGACGGCCCCGTCCCCGCGGCGCTCCCCTTCGTCGGGGTCGGCGAGCAGGGCGCCCTGTGGGACGCCGACGTGCGCGGCACGCTGCTCGGCCTCGACCTGTCGCACGGCCCGGAAGATGTGGCGCGCGCCATGCTGGACGGGATCGTCCTCGAGAGCCGGCGCTGCCTGGAGCGGCTCGAGATCCTCGGGCTGCCGCGCGGCGAGATCCGCGTGTCCTGGCGCCACGCCGACCCGTGGTTCTGCGGCCGGCTCGCCGACGCCGGCGGACGCGAGGTCGTGATCGGCGCGCCTCTGGAGACCTCGTCCGCCGCCGGCGCGGCGCGGCTCGCGGCGCTGGCCGGCGGCGCGGAGCTGCCGCGCGACGCCGCCACGCCTCGCCGCATCGCCCCCCGCCGCGCCGCCGCTACCACCTGGCAGAGGCGCTGGACAGAGTACGAGAAGCTTCTGCCGCCGCTCAGACAGCTCTACCGCACGTGGCCGCGCCGCGACGCCGAGTGACGCGCCCTCAGTAGTACAGCTCGCTGGGCCCTTTGTACTCCTGGATGGTGTTGCCGCCGTCGATCACCACGAGCTGGCCGGTGATGTAGCTGGCGTCATCGGAGCCGAGGAAGCAGATGAGCCTGCCCACCTCGGCCGGCGTCGCGGCGCGCCCGAAGGGCGTGTTCTCGGCGCCGGCGCGCTCGCCCTCGGTGGTCGACCCGGTGTTGATCCAGCCCGGCCCCACGGCGTTGACGGTGATGCCGTGCTTGGCCACGTCGAGCGCCACCCCCCGGGTCATCCCGAGCACGCCGGCCTTGGCGGCGCAGTACACCGCCTCCTCCGGGTTGGCGACCACCGGCCCGGTGACCGACGAGACGTTGACGATACGGCCGTAGCCGCGCTCGATCATGCCGCCGATGACGGTGCGCGTGACGTTGAACTGGGTCTTGAGGTTGATGGCGATGCCGAAGTCCCAGTCCTTCTCGCTCATGTGGGCGAAATCGGTGAAGTCCTCGTCCATGCCTTCGATGACCATGCCGGCGTTGTTGACGAGCACATCGATGCGGCCGTGACAGGTGACGGCTTCGGCCACGGCCTTCTGCACCTCACCCATCTGCGTGAGGTCGGCGGTGTGCGACGAGACCGTGAAGCCCTCCTTGCGCAGCTCGTCGGCGCAGGCGTGCACCTTGGGGGAGATGTCGACGATGGCGAGCAGCGCGCCCTCCTCGCCGAACACCCTGGCGGTGTTGAAACCGATGCTGTTGGTCTTGGCGACCCCGGTGATGAGAGCCACCTTGCCCTCGACCCTGCCCCTACGCTCCATGCTGTCCGCTCCCTTGCTTGGGCCGCGGCCGGCGGTCCGGCCGGCGACGATCGGTACGCGCATGCTATGTCGTCACCCGCGGGAGTGTCACCACCGGCGGCCCCGCGGCGCGGGGGACGATCGGGCTCATCCTCCCGAACCTGCCTAAGAAGTGCGCGACCGTGGGAGTTTTGGTAAAGTTCCGCCCGGAACTGCCGATTGGGTGAAGTGGATCCATGGACAGCGTCGGAGAGACAAGAGACACCACCTGGCTGCACGTCGCCGATGTGGCGCGCCTGCTCGGCGTCAGCGACAACACGGTGCGGCGCTGGACCGACGCCGGGCGTATCGCCGCCTACCGCAGCCCGGGAGGCCATCGCCGCTTTCTCGCCGAGGACGTCCAGGCGCTTCTCGCTGAAGAAGAGGTCGCGGGAGCCGCGGCGCACCCCGGCGACTTCGCCGAGCTGCGCCGTCAGACCCAGGATCTGCGCGCCGTCGTGCAGGCGGGCCTCGATTTGACGACCCTTCTCTCGGAGGCGCCGCGCGACGTGCCCGAGCACGTCGCGCGGCGCCTCTGCGCCTTGACCGACGCACCTCGTTGCGACGTCTTCGTGCGTCAGGGCGACCGGCTGCGGCTCGCCGTCTCCATCGACGGCGGCGAGCTCGACGAGAGCCGCCTCGGCGATTCGTGGGCGCTGGACGAGTGGCTGCCGGGAAGCGGCGCTCCGGAAACGCTCGCCGCGGTCGCTCTGGGCGCCGACGACGCCCGCCGGGGGCAGCGCGCGCGCCGCGCTCTGCAGCGCCGCGGCTGCCGCGCGCTCGTGTGGGCGCCGATGACGGTGCGCGGCCGGTTCATCGGCGCCGTGGAAGTGAGCGACGCGCGCGTCCGCGACCTCGGGCCGCGGGTCGCGGTGGTCGCCGGCCTCGCGCGCATCTGCGCGCACGCCCTCGACCTCGACGCCACCTACCACACGCTGGAGCATCGCGACAAGGCCATCCGCGAGCTCGTGGACCTCTCGCAGGAGGTCGCCCAGACCCACGAGCTCAGCCGGTTCGTCGAGCGCTTCGCGCTGCGCCTCATGGCCGCCGTCAACGCCGACTGCGTGGATGTGTACCGGGTCGGCGGCGGCGTCATCCGCTCGCTCGTCAGCCTGAGCCGGGAGGGCATCGACGAAGCCCGCTACGACACCATCCTCGACACCGCCAGATACCCGTGCCTGGAGAAGACGCTGATCGACCAGACTCCGCTCCTGATCGGCAGCCTCAGCGACCCACAGCTCAGCCCCGCCGAGGTCGAGATGTACCGCGAGTGGGGCTACGCCAGCTCGCTCACCATGCCCCTCGTCGCCGGCGGCGCCATCGTCGGGCTCGTGGATCTCTACGACGACGCCGAGCGTGACTGGAGCCTCGAGGTGGAGTTCCTCACCGGCGTGACGCAGCTCGTCGCCGGCCTCTTCGACAACGCCGTGCTGCTCAGCGAGGCCGAGGACCGCAGCCGCCTGGAGCACGAGCTCGTCGAGCTCGCCGGCGACCTGGCGAGCGCCGGCTCGCCGCATGAGATCGCCCTCGCCGCGGCGCGCAAGCTCCGCGCGGTCGCCGCCGCCGACGACTGCGACGTGTGGTGGCTGGAAGAAGGCTACCTGCGTTGCCTCGCCAGCATCGACAGCAAAGGCAGCGACGAGGCCGTGCGCGGCAGGATCCTGAATCTCGCCATGCTCCCGTCGACGGCGCGGTCTCTCGAGGACCGCGAGGTGCTGGTCTTCTCCACGCTGGCCGACCCTCGTCTCACCGAGTACGAGCGTGAGGGCTGGGGCGCCTACGGCTTCCGCAGCGTGATCTCCCTGCCGCTGGTCGCCGGCGACGAGCTCGTCGGCATGATCGACGTCTTCGACACCGTGGAGCGCGACTACAACGACGTGCGCGGCTTTCTGACGAGCGCCGCGCGCACCATCGCCGACGCGCTCCGGAACGCGCATCTGATGGGCAGCCTGCGGCAGAGCAACGCGGCGCTGCGGGAGCTCGTGGAGCTCGGCGACCGGCTCAACGAGGCGGAGGGCCTGCAGGAGCTCGCGGGCATCGTCGCCGAACGTCTGCGCGCCGTCCTCGAGGCCGAGGACTGCGACGTCTGGGGGATCGAAGGCGGACGCCTGAAGTGCCTCGCCAGCATCGACAGCCGCGGCTGGGACGCGGACGAGGTGGGCAGTGAGCGCGACCTCTCGGCCTATGAGGCGGCCATCGCGGCGCTGGCGGCCAACGAGCCGCTGGTCATCGGCGACCTCGAGACCGCCGGCCTGACGAGAGAAGAGATGGCGGCCTACGGCCGCTGGAGCTACCGCAGCATGGTGTCGCTGCCGCTCGTCGTCGAGGGTCGCCCCATCGGGCTGATCGACGTCCTCGACACCAGGGTGCGCGACTACACCGGCATGCTGGACCTCATCCGCAACGTCGGTCGGCTGCTGGCCGGCGCCTTCGAGAAAGCCATCCTCGCCGAGCGCCTGGAGAGCGGCAACCGCGACCTGCGTCTGCTCGTCGACTCGGGCCTCGAGTTCGGCGCCACGCTGGACGTCGAGGCGGTGCTCGGGACCGTAGCGGAACGCATCGTCACGGTGTCCGAGGCCGACCTCTGCGACGTGTACGGCCTGGACGGCGACGAGGTCGAGACCCTCGTCTCTCTGGGCAGCGACAAGGCCGTGGGCAGACGCTACGCGCTGGACGAGTTCGGCACCTTCGTCGAAGCCGCGGCCACGCGGCGGCCCGTGGTGCACCTGGACGTCCTGAGCGACCCGGACGTGCTCGAAGGCGACCGCGAGGACGCGCGCCGCTGGAGCTACCGGTCGATCATGACGATCCCCCTGCTGGCCGGCGGCGAGCTGATCGGCTTCGCCGAGATCTGCAACCGCGAGAAGCGCCCGTTCGCGCGCCCCGACGTCATCGTCGGCCTGGCGCAGGTGGCCGGCCAGGCCGTGGCCAACGCGCGCCTCTACCGCGAGCTCGACGACAGCATGCGCTGGATGACGCTGATGAGCGAGTCGGCCCTGGAGCTGGCCGGCAGCCTCGATCTGCGCGACACGCTGCTGGCCACAGCCAGGCGCCTCTGCGACAGCGTCGGCGTGGCCGAGTGCGAGATCACGGTGATCGAGGGCGACGGGCTGCGCACCCTGATGAGGATCGCCCACGGCCGCGTGGACGAGGAGTGGATCGGGCAGTATCTGAAGCTGGCCGACGCCGCCGTGACGCGTGAGGTGATCGCCACCAAGCGGCCGACGGTCGTGGGCTCGCTGCGCGACCCGCGGCTCACGGCGAAGGTGCACGAGATCAACCGGGACTTCGCGCTGAAGAGCTGGGCCACCCTGCCGCTGATCGTCAAGGACCGCGTGATCGGCACGGTGGAGCTCGTCGAGAGCGGCGCCGAGCGCTTGTTCACGCAGGGCGAGCTCGACACCGCCGCCGCCATCTGCCACGCCGCCGCCATGGCCATCGAGAACGCGGCCCTGTTCCAGAGAGAGCAGGCCGCGAGCCAGGAGGCGTTGCTGCTCAACCGCATCGCGCAGCGCACGGCCGCCAGCCTCGACCTCGAAGAGATCGTGGACGCGGCCGCCGACGAGCTGCGCAAGCTGCTGCCCTTCGACGGATACGGCCTTCTGCTCATCGGCGACGGCGTCGTGGACCGCGTGATCGCCGCCGCAGCGGATGTCGAGCGACTTCTCGGTCTGAGGATCGAGGAGGCTTCTCCAGGCTTCGTGGATGCCCTCGTGCACGAGAAGGTGCGCGTGTTGCGGCTCCCCGACGAAAGCCCACTGCCCCCCGGGCATCCGTCCCTTGCCGGGATGCGGGCCATGGCGCTGATCGGCCTGCCGTCCGGCGCCGGCGTCCTCGGTGCGCTCGCCCTCTTGAGCCCTTCGGAAGACGCCTTCGCGAGCGCCGACATCCACCTGCTGGAGCGGGTCGGCACCCAGTTCGCGCTGACCATCAAGAACGCGCAACTCTACGATGAGGTCAAGCAGATGCACCTGGGCAACCTCAAGGCGCTCAGCTCGGCGCTCAACGCCAAGGACTACTACACCCTGGGCCACGCCGCCCGCGTGGCCGCCTATACGGTGATGCTCGGCCGCCGCCTGGGCTGGGAGGACGACCTCCTGACCTCCCTCGAGGAAGCCGCCTACCTGCACGACATCGGCAAGATCAGCATCTCCGACCGGGTGCTTCTGAAGCCCGGGCGCCTGAACCAGCAGGAGTGGCAGCAGATGCGCCTGCACCCCGTGTTCAGCGCCGACATCATCCGGCCGCTGTTCCCTGAGGCTCTGGTCGCGGGCGTGCGCCATCATCATGAGCACTACGACGGCACTGGGTACCCCGACGGCCTCGCCGGGGACGACATCCCCCTGCCGGCGCGGGCCATGGCCGTGGTGGACGCCTACGACGCGATGTCGTGCCGGCGGCCCTACAAGGCGGCGCTCACCTACCCCGAGTGCCTGGCCGAGCTGGAGCGCTGCCGCGGCACGCAGTTCGAGCCGCTCATGGTCGACGCGTTCCTGGAGGTGCTGACGGAGCTGGAGCGCAGGCGCGCCCGGGCGGAGGACATCGCCGCCCAGGCGGCGTCCCGCATCCCCGGCGACAAGCATCTGGCGCTGCGCAGCCGCGAGGACGAGGACACGCCCGAGTACCGCGAGATCCGCGAGATCCTGCGCGAGGTGCGCGACGCCAACCCGCCCACGCGTTTCCTCACCACCCACGCGCAGATCGACAAGAAGTTCGTCATCGGCGTGGACCCGGAGGAGCAGGAGAGCGAGCGCTCGCACGTCGGCGACGAGATCTTCGCCGACGACGAGCTGCCGGAGGTGCTCGCGGGCCGCAGGCCGCGGGTGAACACGCTGTTCGCCGACGAGTTTGGCGTGTGGGTCACGGGCCTGGCGCCGATCCGCGACGCGCAGGGCCGCATCGTCGCCGCCGTGGCGGCGGACCTGCCCGCCCTGAGCCGGGCGGAGAGCGAGGCCCTCCGCGGCGACGGCCGCCAGACCTTCGCGGCGATGCTGCAGACTACCGCGGCGCGCCTCGGCCGCGCCGAGATCGACGCCATCACCGACGGCCTCACCGGCCTCTACAACCACCGCTACCTGCACGAGCGGCTGAGCGAAGAGCTCCACCGCGCCCGCGAGCTCGGTCAGCCCCTGACCGCGCTGTTCTGCGACCTCGACCACTTCAAGGGCTACAACGACGCCAACGGGCACAGCGCCGGCGACGCGGTGCTGCGCGAGGCCGCGCACCTCATCGAGCAGTCGGTGCGCAACATCGACATCGCCGCGCGCTACGGCGGCGAGGAGTTCGTCGTGCTGCTCGTGGAGACGGGCCGCGAGGCCGCGCTCGCGGTGGCGGAGCGCATCCGCGAGCGCATCCGCGCGGCCGGCTTCAGCGCCCACGGCACGCCGCTGACCGTCAGCATCGGCATCGCCGGCTACCCCGAAGACGCGGATCGTCGCGAAGCGCTCCTCGACAAGGCCGACTGGGCGATGTACTTGGCCAAGCGCCGCGGCCGCGACCAGGTGGCGACGTTCGCCGAGGGTTGAGGCGCGCCGCGGACCGCGCCGGCGAGAGCCGGCGCGCGAAGCCCGAGGGCGTGCACCGAGGGGGGCGCCGGCGAGAGCCGGCGCGCCGCGTCAGGAGCGACGGCGGCGCGGGATGCGTTCGTCGCCGCGCCGCAGGGTCAGGCCCTCCCGGTCGA
>JBAXRL010000101.1:0-8480 GCA_037131205.1 Actinomycetes bacterium
GTTCGTCCCGCTGTCGGCGCGGGCGCCGCGCCGAAGCCCAGGGTGACGTTCAGCGGGGGCCGCCGCAGCACGCGCAGCGCCCGCGCCGACAGCGGGACGAACACGCGGGGGTGCAGAAGCGCAATCAGCGCGGGGATGGCGATGAGGCTCAGCGCGGTGACGCCGGGACGGTACTCCCAAAACGGAAACAGGACCGCCATCGCGATAAGCGCCGAGCACACGCCCAGGGCCTGCTCGTACACCATGGCGGCGGTCACCCGGTCCACCGGCAACCCCTGAGCGTGGCTCAGCCAGGCGCGGCTCAGGTACATGAAGACGTTGCCCGGGATGTAGCGTGCGAGGATCGACTTGGCCCAGGTGGCGGCCGCCACCGGGAACGGGCTGCGCAGGGCGAACCCACGGAGCAGCAGCCACCAGAAGACGGTCTGCATGAAGTAGAACAGCAGGAACGCCACGGCCGAGAGCGCCAGCCACCCGGGGCGCAGCGTCCAGTCGTAGTCCTTGACGCTCGCCCACGAGCGCCACAGATAGGCGGCCAGAAAGTACACCGTGGCCGCCACCAGGACGACCTGGGCGACGCGCAGCCAGGGGCGCGCCGGGCGTTGGGGCGCCTGCGGCGGCGCGGCCGGCGGCGGAGAGCCGGCCGGCGGACCGGCGGATGACGGCGAGCCGGCCGGCGGCGCCCCGAAGGCGCCGCTCACGCCGTCTCCAGCGCCGCCAGCAACCCGCCGGCGACGAGCGGCGGCGTCAGCGCCCGCCGGTACAGGGCGAGCGCGGCGGCGCCCAGCCGGCCGCGCTCGTCGAGATCGAGCAGGCGCCGCAGGGCCGCCGCCAGGGCGGCGGCGTCGGCGGCCGGCGTCAGCAGCGCGTCCTCGCCGTCGTGCAGCAGCTCGCGGGCGCCCGGCGTGCCGGCCGTCACCACCGGGCGGCCGCAGGCCAGCGCGTCGTACACCTTGTTCGGGACCACACGCGCGGCCTTGTCGGAGCCGCCGAACACGCCGAGGCAGATGTCGGCGGCCAACGTATGAGAGCGAAGCTCGGCCGGAGACAACGCGCCGAGCCACTCCACGTTGGTGAGACCGCGACCGGCGATCTGGGCATGGAGCGCGCCCGAGAGCTGCCCCTCGCCGGCGAGCACGAAGCGGAACGGCTCGGCGCGCAGCAGCTCGGCCGCCGCGAGCACGGTCTGCGCGCCGTGCAGCGGGCTCCACTTGCCGTACTGGAAGACGATGAGCGGTTCGCCATGCTCGAGCGGGCGCGCGCCGCCGGTGGCCCACGGCGCCGGCAGCGCCCCCACGGGGACCACAGCGAGCTTGCCGCGAGGCAGCGCGAATTCGGCCTGGTAGTAGGCCGCGTGCGCCCAGGTGTCGGCGAGCACGAGGCTGGGGAGGGCGAAGGCGGCACGGTCGACGGCGCGCACGCCGGCGGCCTTCCAGCCGCCGGCGGCGATCAGATCGCGATCGCCGGCGAAGGTGTCCCACAGCGACACCAGCGGGTCGAACACGAGCCGCGCGCCCCGGAAGACGGCCAGCGCGCGGCCGAACGGCACCAGGAAGTGCCCCGGATAGCCGACCACGACGGCGTCGATCTCGAGCCGGCGGCGCTGCCGCGCGAGCAGCCGCGCGTGAGCCTCGAGGATCCCGCCGGCCAGACGCGCGGCGCCGCGAGGAGTCGTCATCTGCGCCGCCGTCAGCGCCGGCAGCGGCGCCTGGAGCTCGAACACCTCGACGCCCAGCTCGCGCAGCCCGGCGATGAGCACCGCGTTGCGCGGGTAGACCGGGTCGTACGTGCCGAAGTAGGCGACGGCGCGGGTCACGGCTTGTCGGCGGCGCCTGCGGCGCCGGGCGCCGCGGCGAGCGCGGCGTCTTGTGGAGCGGCGGCCCCGCGAGCGGCCGGTACCGCGGGCGCTCCCGCGCCCGTCCCGCCGGCTCCCACGACGAGCGCCACCTGGGCGTCGTCGGGCCCGCCGCGAGCACGTGAGTTGGCGATCAGCTCGCCGATGAGGCCCAGCGAGAGCAGCTGCACGCCGACGATGATGGACAGCGCCCCCAGAAGCAGGAGCGGGCGCTGCCCGATGGGGTTGCCGAAGACGAGCTTGTCGATGGTGAGATACAGCTCGACCAGCACGCCGATGAGGATCAGCAGGGTGCCGATGCCCCCAAAGAGATGCTGCGGGCGGTGCTGGTAGCGGCCCAGGAAGAGCACCGTGAGAAGGTCGAGATAGCCGCGCAGGTAGCGCTGCCAGCCGTATTTGGACTTGCCGGCCGTGCGCCGCCGGTGGCTGACCGGCATCTCGGTGACGCGAAAGCCGGCCTGCGCGGCCACGACGGGGATGTAGCGGTGCTGCTCGCCGTAGATGTGGATCGTCTCGACGACCTCGCGACGGTAGGCCTTGAGGCCGCAGTTGAAGTCGTGCAGAGGGATGCCGGACGTGCGCCGCACCGTCCAGTTGAAGAAGCGCGAGGGGACGGTCTTGTTGAGGGGATCCTGGCGGCTCTGCTTCCAGCCCGAGACCAGGTCGTAGCCCTCGTCGAGGCGCGCGATGAGACCGGGGATCTCGGCGGGGTCGTCCTGGCGATCGCCGTCGAGCGTGACCACGTAGTCGCCGCGCACGTTCTCGAAGCCGTGGGCCAGCGCCGCCGCCTTGCCGAAGTTGCGCCGCAGCTTGACGACGCGCACGTCGTCGCGGGCGGCGGCGAGCCGCTGCATGGCGGCGAACGAGCCGTCGGTGGAGCCGTCGTCGACAAAGACGATCTCGTGGGCCAGGCCGGCGGCTCCGAGCGCCGCGTCGATCTCCGCGACGAGCGGCTCGATGCTGTCGGCCTCGTTGAAGACCGGGATGACGAGTGAGGTCAGGGCAGGCATATCGGCTCACTAGGATACAACGTCGCGACGTACAGCGATGGGCCGGGGCGCGTTCGCGCCCCGGCCCATCGCCCGGCGCCGCACCTCTTGCCGGGCTCACTCGTCCAGACCCTCGTCGTCCTTGACGACTCGATCAGTGCTTTCGTCGGCGCCGAGCGCGCGGCGGTGCACGTTCTCGTAGGCCGCGCGACTGTCGCCGGCGAACACCTCGCGGGCGCGCCGCCCGATTACCCGCACGTCGTCGTTCACGCTGCTGTTCAGCAGCGCCGCCAGGTGCGGGTCGTTGACCTTGAGCTTGACGCCGAAGAACTCGACGCTGCCGGGCCCGTCGCTTGTCTCATCGACCGCCATCACAGATACCATACAGTAGGTATCGGCGCCCCAGACCCCTCGGCATAGCCGCCTGGACATATGTACCTGTCGCGCGAGCCCGAACTACGGTCGCGGCGCCCGCGTCCCTTTGGCAGCGGCGACATGCGGCCCGCCCCCGTCGTCTCGGTAGCCCCGGCAACAGGGGCTTGGTACGATGGCGCATGACCTCCCGCGGCGGCGCGGGCGAGTTGGAGGATGAGGATGGGCAGAAAGATCTGGTTGGCGCTCGCGCTCGCCGTCATCGTGGCAGCCGGCTTCGCCGCCGGCGCCGTGGGGGCGAAGTACACGGCGGCGTCCGATCCGCGGCCCAGGACGGTCACCAAAGGCCTCGACTACTTCCACTCCCGCCAGAAGGTCGACGGCGGCTTCGGCACCATGGCCGCCACGGCGTGGGTCATCCTCGGGGCGGTAGCCAGTGGCGAACGCATCGGCTCCACCATGTGGACGATCGACGGCAACAATCCGTTCGGCTACCTCCAGGCGGGCAGCCACGAAGCGGCCGCCACCGGCCCCGACGTCGACAATGCGCCCGTGTACTACGCGCGGGCGATCATGGCCTACGTCGCCGCCGACCGCGCCGAGCGCGTGTTTGTCGCCGGCACCCCACGCATCGACCTCCTGGCCAGGCTCTACGGCTATCAGGACCTGGTCGACGGCTCGCTCACCAAGGGCAGCTTCTCGCCGTCCACCTCGAGCCGCACGTTCCAGGCCGTCCACACCACCGCGTGGGCGATCCTCGCCATGCAGGCCCTCGGCGAGGGCGGGAAGGACCGGTTCGCGCTCGCCGAGCAGTGGCTCGCCACCCAGCAGCTCGAGGACGGCGGCTTCCCGGCGCAGTCCGGCGATCTCGCCAACTGCGAGGACACGGCCGTGGTGATCCAGGCGCTGGTGCTCGCTGCGGACGGCGCCCTCGACCCGGCCGTCATCCCCGCCGCCCGTCTGTACCTCAAGACCAACCAGAATGCCGACGGCGGTTTCCCGTACAAGCCCGGGACCGGCAGCGAGGGCGCCGACGTCTGGGCCACGTCGGCGGCCATCCAGGCCATCCTCGCCATGGGCGAGACGCCCGACAGCGCCGACTGGATGGTCGGTGCGAGCTCGCCCAAGACCGCGCTCGGCGCGCTCCAGCTGCAGAACGGCGCCTACGGGAAGAAGATCAGCGACGCCACGGGCCCGCTGCCCACCACGAGCTGGGCTCTGGTCGCACTGCGCGACAAGCCGTTCACGACGTTCCCCGCGACACGCCCTCCCGCGCTCAAGGCCTTCGTGTTCCGCCCGCAGATCAAGTACGTCTCGCCGAAGAACGGCACCCGGTACACGAGCACCCGCTCGGTGCTCATCCGCGCCGCGTACACCGACGGCGCCAAGGGGACGGGCGTGAACCCCAAGGCGTGCCGCGTCTACGTCGATGACCGCAACAAGACGAAGCCCGCCGACATCGGGCGCTACGGTTTGCACCTGCAGCTCAAGAACGTCCCCGACGGCCTCCACACCTACAGGCTCGAGATCGTCGATCACGCCGGCAATATCAAGAAGGTCGAGCGCCGGTTCACAGTAGCCATCCCGACTCCGACTCCGACTCCGACGCAATCGCCCACCACGCCGCCGTACACGCCGCCGCCGTACACCCCGCCGCCGTACACCCCGCCGGCGACGATCGTCCCCACACCAGAGTCGACGGACACGCCGACGCCGTACCCCACGGTCACCCCCGACTACTCCCCCTCGACGGTCACGACCGACACCCCAACGCCATATCAGAGTGGCGGCTACCCTGTGACCGGCGCGCCGGTCGCCTCGCCGAGCCCGTCCGGCAGCCCCGGCGCCGGCGGCGGCGGCGACTCGGGTAGTGCCGCGGGCTTCCTCGGTGGTACTCTGCTCGCGATGCTGCCCATCGGCGCCGCGATTTCGTACCTCGCCCTCCGCCGCCGCGAGCAAGCGCTGAGCGCCGCCGGCGAGGGCCAGGTGCTGGGCGGCGGCGGCAGCGCGTGGGAGCGCCTCAAGGGCGCCCTCCGCAAGTCCAAAGACCTCGTGAAACCGGCCGGGAGGTGAGCAGAGCGTGAACGGGCTCCAGCAGGTGATCTACGACGCTTCACGCGTGCTCCTCTGGCCCGTGCTCATCGCGGCGCTCGTCTGCCTCGTCTGGGTGCTCATCGAGCTCGGCTTCTTCCTGTACGAGCTCTATCTGCGGTTCCGGTACAGGGATCTCGACGCGCTCGAAGCGCGCACGTTGCGTGCGCGCCGGGCGTTCCAGGACGGCAAGCCGCGCACCGCCTACCGCTATCTCCAGGAGAACAACTACTCGATCGTCGTCGCGCGCTTCCTCTTCGACCTCATCCGCAACTACCAGACCGAGCGCCTCGCGGCCAAGCCGCTCAAGCTGCTGCAGGAGTACGAGCTCTACACGGTCAAGCGCCTTGAACGCACGCGTATCCTCGTGCGTGTGGGCCCCATCCTGGGCCTCATGGGCACGCTCATCCCGCTGTCGCCGGCGCTCATCGGCCTGGCGAGCGGCAACACCACCCAGCTCGCCGAGAACCTCACCACGGCGTTCTCGGTCACCGTCATCGGTCTGCTCATCGGCGGCATCGCCTTCGTCATCAGCATCGTCCGCGACCGCATGTACTCGCAGGACATCTCCGACATGGAATACCTGCTCGAACTGCTCGAAGGCGACGCTGAACGCCTGGAGTCGGGTCGGCGGCGCAACAAGAACGGCATCTGGGACGCCGACCCGGTCGTCGAGTACGAGGCCGTCGAGGACATGGAGAAGACGATGGTGATCCCCGTGCTCCTCGAGACCCCCAGAGAGCCGCTCGTCCCGTTCGCCTCCGGCGACGGTCGCGAGGCGCCTGTCTTCGCCGAGCCGGCGGCGGCGGCCGAGCCGTCCGCCTCGGCGGCCGACCGGCTGGCCGTCGAGGCCGTGACGGTGGTCGTGACTCCCGCTCGGGCGGGCGGCGCGGCGGCGCCGCTCACCTTCGACGATCCCTCCATGCACTGGCAGCGCGACGACGATCCTTTCGCCGACCTCGGGCCCGTGGATCCCACGCCCCCGAACGGACGCGCGTCCGCGCCCGGCGCCGGCGCCCCGCCCGCGCGTCGCTGAAGCCGCCATGCCGGCGTCCGACGACCATCCCACCATCAAGAACCGCGGGAGCGTCTACGAGCCCCGCGGCGACGGTCTGCGTTACATGCGCCGCCGCCGCGTCGGCACGGCCGACCGCAACGGCGACCCGCTCGACGGCCTCGTCAACCTGTTCGACGTGGCCCTCGTCCTGGCCGTCGGGTTTCTGGTCGCGGCGCTCACGGCGGCCGGCCTGGTCGGCCTCCTGACCGAACAGAACATGACCATCGTCACCAATCCGGGCACGCCGCAGATGCAGGTCATCGTGAAAGAGGGCGCCCAGATCGTGAAGCTCGACATGGCGAACGGCGCCCAGGTCCAGGGGCTCGGCACGCTCGTCGGATCCTTCTACAAGCTCGCCAGTGGCGCCGTGGTCTGGGTGCCCGCCGGGGCGCTGCCGCCGGCCGACGCGGCGCCGGCGCCGGGCGCCCAGCCCACGCCCGGCGCGACGACGCCCGCGCCGACCACCACCGACTACCCCACCACGAACCCCTACGCGACGCCGGTCCCCACGCCCATACCCACGCCCCTGCCCACGGCGCCGCTGCCGACCGCGCCCGCGCCGGGCGTGACGCTCACGCCCGGCGCCTCGGCGGCGCTCACCGGCGAGTGACGGGGTCCGTCACCCGGGCGGCGGGCGCTGGTGAGAGCGCCGCATGCCTCAGCCCCCCAGCGAGCGCAGCAGGCCGACCAGCCGCTCCAGCTCCCCCCTGCTCTTGAAGGCGATCTGGATGGTCCCGCCGCGCTTGTCGCCGCGAATGCGCACCGGCGTCTCCAGCAGGCCGTAGAGCTCGTCGACCAGATCGCTGAAGTCGGCGCCGGCGGGCGGGCGCGCCGCGGGCGCGCCCCCTCCCGGCGCTTCCTCGTTCAACTCCTTCACCAGCGCCTCGGTCTGTCGCACCGAGAGGCCCTGCGCGGCGACGAGGCGCGCCGTCTTGCGACGCCGCCCGTGGTCGGGCAGCGCCAGCAGGGCGCGCCCGTGCCCCTCGCTGAGCTCGCCCTGCTCGAGCATCAGCCGCACGTCGTCGGGCAGCTCGAGCAGGCGCAGGAGGTTCGTGACCGCGGCCCGGCTGCGACCCACGAGCTCGGCGACGCGCTCGTGGGTGAGCCCGAACTCGTCGACCAGCGAGGCGTAGGCCTGCGCCTCCTCGATGCTGTTGAGATCCTCGCGGGCGACGTTTTCCGCGAGGGCGATCTCGAGGGACGCGATCTCGTCGGCGGGGCGCACCAGCGCCGGAATGTACTCGAGTCCGGCCAAGCCGGCCGCGCGCAGCCGGCGCTCGCCGGCGATGAGCTCGTAGCGGTGTCCTGAGGCGGCCGGCGTGGGCGCTTTGCCGGCCGGCGTGGGCGCCGCATCCCCGGCGGCCGCCGGCGGCGCAGCCGGCAGCAGCGGCCGCACTACGACCGGCTGTACGACGCCGAGCGCCCGGATTGACGCCGCCAGCTCCTCGAGCTCGGCGGCGGCGAAGGAGCGCCGCGGCTGACGGCGGTTGACGGCGATCTCGGCGAGCGGGAGCTCGCGCAGGCGGCCCTCGCCACCGGCGCCGCCGGCCCGACCGACCGTCGATCTGCCCTCGCCGATCAGCGCGCTCAGACCCTTGCCCAGGGCCTTCTTCTCACGCACGAGACACGACCTCCTTGGCGAGATCGAAGTAGGCGTCGCTGCCGGCGCAGGTCGCATCGTAGCGTGAGATGGGCAGCCCGTGGCTGGGCGCCTCGCCGAGGCGCACGTTGCGCGGGACGACCGTGTCGAAGACGCCGGCGCCGAGGTTTTCGCGGACCTCGCCGGCGACCTCGCGCCCCAGGCGCGTGCGGCCGTCATACATCGTCACGAGCACGCCGAGGACGGCGAGCTCGGGGTTGAGATGCTCCTGCACGAGCTCCACCGTCTCGAGCAGCTGCGCCAGGCCCTCGAGGGCGTAGTACTCGGCCTGCACCGGGATCAGGACCTCGCGCGCCGCCACCAGCGCGTTGACGGTGAGCACGCCGAGCGACGGCGGGCAGTCGATGAACACGAAGTCGAACTGGCTCACGTGACCGGTGAGCGCGTAATCGAGCACGTACTCGTTGCCGTCGGCGTTGGCCAGCTCGACGACGGCGCCGGCGAGGTCCGGGCAGG
>JBAXRL010000102.1:0-8461 GCA_037131205.1 Actinomycetes bacterium
GTGCTTCACCCGCGGCCATACCACTCGACCTCCGGCATGGTGTGCTCATCTTCCCTGGTCCACGCTCGAAAGAGGAGACTCGCTTGAACGAGCCCAAGGCGCCTCGCCTGCGTACGTCGTTCGCCAAGCTCGACCAACCCCTGCCGCTCCCCAACCTCATCGACATCCAGAAGAAGTCCTGGGACTGGTTCCTCAGCGACGGTCTCAGCGAGACCATCGCCGACATCAACCCCATCAAGGACTACTCCGAGAAGCTGCTCGTGCAGTTCGGCGAGCACCAGTTCGGCGAGCCCTCGAAGCCGATCGCCGAGTGCCGCAACAAGGACATGACCTTCTCGGCGCCGCTCACCATGAAGGTCTCCTTCATCAACGAGGAGACCGGCGAGATCCGCGAGCAGTCGGTGTTCATGGGCGACTTCCCCATGATGACCGATCGCGGCACCTTCATCATCCACGGCACCGAGCGCGTGGTCGTCACGCAGCTGGTGCGCTCGCCGGGCGCCTACATCATGGAGCCCAAGCAGGCCGAGCGTGAGAAGCAGGTGCTGGTCGCCAACCTCATGCCGCAGCGCGGCTCCTGGCTCGAGCTCGAGATCGACAAGAAGGGCACCGTCAACGTGCGCATCGACCGCAAGCGCAAGTTCCCGGTCACCGTGCTGCTGCGCGCCATGGGCTACGGCAGCGACGACGAGCTCATCCGGCTGTTCGACGAGTCCGTGTACATCAAGAACACCATCGACAAGGACGCCACGCATTCGCAGGACGAGGCGCTGGTCGAGCTCTTTCGCAAGCAGCGCCCCGGCGAGCCGCCCACCCTCGACGGCGCCACGGCGATGCTGCGCGGCCTGTTCTTCGACCCCAAGCGCTACGACCTCTCGCGGGTCGGCCGCCACAAGCTCAACGTGCGGCTGCACAACCACATCAAGCCCGAGCAGCGCCCAGACGCCGACGTGCGCGTGCTCGTCAACGAAGACATCATCGAGCTCATCAGGCGGCTCATCTCGCTGCCCGGCAAGCTCGGCGTGCCCGAGGACGCCAAAGACTTCGCCGCCGAGGCCGTCTCGCTGCTGCCCACGCGCCGCGAGGAGATCGCCCACGAGATCGACGAGTACGAGCACTTCGGCAACCGCCGCCTGCGCACCGTCGGCGAGCTCGTCCAGGACGCCTTCCGCATCGGGCTGGCGCGCATGGAACGCGTCATCCGCGAGCGCCTCACCACCGAGGACCCCGACACCATCGTGCCGGCCACGCTGGTCAACATCCGCCCCGTGGTGGCCGCCCTCAAGGAGTTCTTCGGCTCCTCGCAGCTCTCGCAGTTCATGGACCAGACCAACTCGCTGTCCGGCCTCACGCATCGCCGTCGCCTCAGCGCCCTCGGCGCCGGCGGCCTCACCCGCGAGCGCGCGCCCATCGAGGTCCGCGACGTACACCCCACCCACTACGGCCGCATGTGCCCCATCGAGACCCCCGAAGGCCCGAACATCGGCCTCATCGGCTCGCTGGCCTCCATGGCGACCGTCGACGAGTTCGGCTTCATCCGCGCCCCGTACCGCAAGGTCGTGGAGGGCAAGGTCACCGGCGAGATCGTCTACCTCGACGCCTCCGAAGAAGAGCAGGAGCTCGTCGACCACATGAGCGGCGAGGTGCGCTACGTCACCATCGCCCAGGCCAACGCGCCGTTCGACCCGGTCACGGGCGTGTTCAAGGAGGACGTCGTCCTCGCGCGCACGCGCGCCGGCGCCGACATCGTCACGGTGTCGCCGCTCGATATCGACTATATGGACGTGAGCCCGACGATGCTGGTCTCGGTGGCCACGGCCCTCATCCCGTTTCTCGAGCACGACGACGCCAACCGCGCCCTCATGGGCTCGAACATGCAGCGCCAGGCCGTGCCGCTGCTCACTCCCGAGGCGCCGTACGTGGGCACCGGCATGGAGTTCCGCGCCGCCGTCGACACCGGCGACGTGATCATCGCCGAGCACGACGGCAAGGTCAGCTACGTCGATGCCGACAGCATCGAGGTCGACCACGGCAAGGGCGCCGTCGACACCTACGGCCTCACCAAGTTCATGCGCTCCAACCAGGGCACGCTCATCCACCAGAAGCCGCTCGTGTTCCCCGGCGACAAGGTGCAGGCCGGCGACGTGCTCGCCGACGGCTCGTCCACCGATCACGGCGAGATCGCCCTGGGCCGCAACCTCCTCGTCGCCTTCATGAGCTGGGAGGGCTTCAACTTCGAAGACGCCATCATCCTCAGCGAGAAGGTCGTGAAGGACGACCTCCTCTCCTCCATCCACATCGAGGAGTACGAGGTCGACGCGCGCACCACCAAGCTTGGCGACGAAGAGATCACCCGCGACATCCCCAACCGCTCCGAAGAGTCGCTCAGCGACCTCGACGAGCGCGGCATCGTGCGCATCGGCGCCGAGGTCAACTCCGGCGACCTCCTGGTCGGTAAGGTCACGCCCAAGGGCGAGACCGAGCTCACCGCCGAGGAGAAGCTCATCCGCGCCATCTTCAAGGAGAAGGCCCGCGAGGTGCGCGACACCAGCCTCAAGGTGCCGCACGGCGAGGGCGGCAAGGTCATCGACGTCAAGATCTTCAGCCGCGAGAACAACGACGAGCTGCCGCCCAGCGTCAACGAGCTGGTGCGCGTCTACGTCGCCAAGAAGCGCAAGATCGCCGAGGGCGACAAGCTCGCCGGCCGCCACGGCAACAAGGGCGTCATCTCCAAGATCGTCCCCGAAGAGGACATGCCGCACCTCGAGGACGGCACCCCGGTCGAGATCATCCTCAACCCGTTGGGCGTCCCGTCCCGCATGAACATCGGCCAGGTGCTCGAAACGCATCTCGGCTGGGCTGCGCACGCCGGGTATACGGCCAGGAAGGACGCCCCGCGCGGCAACACGCCGGCCCGCCTCGCATCGCCGGTGTTCGACGGCGCCACCATCGCGGAGATCGACGAGCTGCTCATCCGCAGTAGTCGCGAAAACCCCGACAGCCCGGTGCAGTTCAAGGTCAACGAGGACGAGCCGCCGGGTCGGCGCTGCAGCGGCAAGGTGTGGATGTACGACGGCCGCACCGGCGAGCGCTTCGACAACAAGGTCACCATCGGCTACATGTACATCCTCAAGCTCCTGCACCTCGTCGACGACAAGATCCACGCGCGCAGCACGGGCCCCTACTCGCTGGTCACGCAGCAGCCGCTGGGCGGCAAGGCCCAGTTCGGCGGGCAGCGTTTCGGCGAGATGGAGGTCTGGGCGCTCGAGGCTTACGGCGCCGCCTACATCCTGCAGGAGATGCTCACCATCAAGTCCGACGACACCGTGGGCCGCGTCAAGGCCTACGAGGCCATCGTCAAGGGCGAGAACATCGCCAAGCCCAACATCCCCGAGTCGTTCAAGGTGCTCATGAAGGAGATCCAGAGCCTGGGTCTCGACATCAGCGTGCAGAGCGAGGAAGGCGCGGTGCTCGAGGTGCGCGAGGAGGACGACGACCTTCTGCGCGCCGCGGAAGAGCTGGGCATCGACCTCACGGCCGGCCTGCGTCGCCAGCAGAGCGACGCCGGCGAGCTCGAGCAGGCCGGCATCCACAGCTCGGCCCTGCAGGACGTCATCGGGGCGGGCAAGGAGCCGGCCCTCGACGACGACGACGTGTCGGCCGCGGGCGGCGATCTTCTGGCCGCCGCGGTCGCCCTGCCCAGCGCCGCCGACATGGACGAGGCGCTCGTCGTCGCCGACCTCGGCGACCTGCACGACATCGGCGACCTCGGCGACCTCCTCGATCTCGGCGACCCGGGCCTCAAGTCCGACGACGTCGACAGCGACGAAGAATGACCCCGCCCAGGCAGAGGGAGCGACTGTGATCGATATCAACAACTTCGACTCGATCCGCATCGGGCTGGCATCGCCCAAGCAGATCGAGGCGTGGTCGAAGGGCGAGGTCACCAAGCCCGAGACGATCAACTACCGCACGCTCAAGCCCGAGCGTGACGGTCTGTTCTGCGAGCGCATCTTCGGTCCCACCAAGGACTGGGAGTGCTACTGCGGCAAGTACAAGCGCGTGCGCTACAAGGGCATCATCTGCGAGCGCTGCGGCGTCGAGGTCACCCGCGCCAAGGTGCGCCGCGAGCGCATGGGCCACATCAAGCTCGCGGCCCCCGTGAGCCACATCTGGTTCTTCAAGGGCGTGCCGTCGCGCATGGGCTACCTGCTCGACATCCCCCCCAAGGATCTCGAGAAGGTGCTCTACTTCGGCGGCAGCTACGTCATCATCTCGGTCGACGCCGAGCGCCGCGACAACGATCTCATGATGCTGCAAGACAAGATCGACGAGATCAAGGCGCGCTACGACGCCTACGCCGAGACGCGCTCGCAGGCCATCCGCGACATGCACGACGAGGTCATCGAGATCGTCGATGGCAAGCGCGAGGCCGACGACTTCCATCGCGACGTCGACCCCGAAGACGAGTTCGGCTACTTCAACTACTTCGACATCTACGAGTCCTACCGGCGCATCGCCGGGAACGCCTCGGGCCTTGGTCCGGACGAGCTCAAGCTGCAGCGCACCAGGGCCGACAAGCTGCGCGACGACTACATCGACCGCGGCTTCAAGAATGTCGGCCACGCCAAGGAGCAGATCGACAAGGCGTGGGAGCAGTTCAAGACCATCGCCCCGCGCAACGTCGTCGGCGACGAGGCTCTGTACCAGCAGATGGAGCGCATGTTCGGGCGCGAGCCCGGCTACGAGCCCGAGAGCTTCGGCGTGTACTTCACCGGCGGCACCGGCGCCGAGTCCGTGCGCGAGCTCCTCAAGCGTGTCGACCTCGAGGCCGAGGCCGCCGAGCTGCGCGAGACCATCGCGACCGCCAAGGGCCAGCGCCAGGCGCGCGCCGTCAAGCGCCTCAAGGTGGTCTCCGCCTTCCTGCGCAGCGGCAATCACCCAGAGTGGATGATCCTCGACGTCGTCCCCGTCATCCCCCCCGAGCTGCGCCCCATGGTGCAGCTCGACGGCGGCCGCTTCGCCACCAGCGACCTCAACGACCTCTACCGGCGCGTCATCAACCGCAACAACCGTCTCAAGCGGCTGCTCGATCTGCAGGCGCCGGACATCATCGTCAACAACGAGAAGCGCATGCTGCAGGAGGCCGTCGACGCGCTCTTCGACAACGGCCGCCGCGGGCGCGCCGTCACGGGCCCCGGCAACCGCCCGCTCAAGTCGCTCAGCGACATGCTCAAGGGCAAGCAGGGCCGCTTCCGCCAGAACCTGCTCGGCAAGCGCGTCGACTACTCGGGCCGCTCCGTCATCGTCGCCGGGCCGCACCTCAAGATGCACCAGTGCGGCCTGCCCAAGATGATGGCCCTCGAGCTCTTCAAGCCGTTCATCATGAGCCGCCTCGTCAACCGCAAGATGGTGCAGAACATCAAGGCGGCCAAGAAGATGGTCGAGTCGATGGTGCCCGAGGTCTGGGACATCCTCGAAGAGGTCATCACCGAGCATCCCGTGCTGCTCAACCGGGCGCCCACCCTGCACCGCCTCGGCATCCAGGCCTTCGAGCCGCTGCTCGTCGAGGGCAAGGCCATCCAGATCCACCCGCTCGTCTGCGCGGCGTTCAACGCCGACTTCGACGGCGACCAGATGGCCGTGCACCTGCCGCTCAGCTGGGAGGCGCAGGCCGAGGCCCGCGTGCTCATGCTCAGCACCAACAACATCCTGTCGCCGGCGCACGGCAAGCCCATCGCCGTGCCCAGCCAGGACATGGTCATCGGCATGTACTACCTCACGTATCACGCTGAAGACGACCTCAGCGAGGCGCAGCCCGACCACTTCGGCGAGACGCTCGTCGCCTACAGCGGCTACGACGAGGTGCAGCGCGCCTGGGAGCAGCGCATCCTCGACCAGCGCGAGGTGCCCACCAGGCGCGAGGCCGGCATCGCCGAGTTCACGCGCCGGCCCATCATCCTGCGTCTGCCCCTGGGCCGGCGCGTCGTCACGACCGTCGGCCGCGCGCTGTTCAACATGCGCGTCGAAGAAGGCCTGCACGACGTCCTCGGCCCCGAGTATCAGGGCGACTACACCTACATCAACTACACGATGACGAAGAAGGGCCTCGCGAACTTCATCAACAAGCTCGTGGCGCTCTACGGCGCCAACAAGGTGGCGCGCATCCTCGACGTGTTCAAGGAGGTCGGCTTCCACTTCGCCACGCGCGCCGCGGTCACCGTCTCCAAGAACGACGTCGTCGTCCCCGCCAAGGAGAAGGCCGAGATCCTCCGCACGCACGAGGCCATGGTCGAGCAGCTCCGCGACGAGTACAACAACGGCTTCCTCTCCGAGGAGGAGCGGCGCGGCAAGGTCCAGGAGATCTGGCGCGAGGCCGACGTGCAGATCACGGCGGCCACCAAGGCCAACTTCAAGGACCTCAACCCGATCTACATGATGGCCACCTCCGGCGCCCGCGGCGACATCAAGCAGATCCGCCAGCTCGCCGGCTGGCGCGGCCAGATGGCCAACCCGAAGGGCGAGATCGTCGAGCAGCCCGTGAAGTCGAGCTTCATCGAGGGTCTCTCGGTGCTGGAGTTCTTCATCTCCACCCACGGCGCCCGCAAGGGTCTCGCCGATACCGCCCTGCGCACCGCCGACTCGGGCTACCTCACGCGGCGTCTCGTGGACGTGTGCCAGGACGTCACCGTCAGCGAGATCGACTGCGGCACCACGGAATGGGTGCCGATGTCGCCGTGGTCGCGGCGTCGCGAAGAGAACCCCGAGCTCGAGGGCTCGCAGCTCGCCGAAGACGTCAGGCGGCCGCGCAGCGACCGCGTGGTGCTCCCGAAGGGCGAGAACATCGGCCCGGCCCAGATCGGCCTCCTGCGCGAGGTCTACTCCAACCTGCCGAACGCCAAGGTCAGGGTGAAAAAGGGCCGCGCGGTGGCCGAGCTCCTCGCCATGTGGACGCACGAGCCCAACGAGAACCTGCTCGGCCGGCACCTCGGCGCGCCGATCGTCGAAGAGGCCACCGGCGAGGTCGTGTTCGAGCGCGACTCCCACATCGGGCTCGAGGCTCGCGGCCAGATCCTCGACGTGCTGGCGCGGAGCTCAGAGGCCAACCCCATGGTGCCGGTGCGGAGCGTGCTCAAGTGCCAGGCGGAATCGGGCGTGTGCCAGAAGTGCTACGGCTTCGCTCTCGCCAACAACGTGCCCGCCGAGATCGGCGACGCCGTCGGTCACGTGGCGGCGCAGTCCATCGGCGAGCCCGGTACGCAGCTCACGATGCGCACCTTCCACACCGGCGGCGTCGCCGGCTCCGACATCACGCACGGCCTGCCGCGCGTCGTCGAGCTCTTCGAGGCGCGCAAGCCGAAGGGCGTCGCGCGCATCGCCGAGGTCTCGGGGCGCGTCGACATCGAAGACGCCGAACGCGGCTGCAAGCTCACCATCACCCCCGAGGAGGGCACGGCCAAGGAGTACATCATCCCCACGCGCCGCACCAGCGTCCTCGTGGAGGACGGCGACTGGGTAGACGAGGGCACGCCGCTCACCCCGGGCTCACTCTACCCGGCCGATGTGCTCAAGCACGCCGGCAACACGGCCACCGAGCGCTACCTCGTCAACGAGGTGCAGGAGGTCTACCGCTCGCAGGGCGTCGAGATCAACGACAAGCACATCGAGCTCATCGCCCGCCAGATGATGAAGAAGGTGCGCATCGTCATCGCCGGCGACACGCAGTTTCTGCCCGGGCAGCTCGTCGACCGCGCGGTCTTCCATAAGGAGAACGTGCGCGTCAGCGACGAGGGCGGCCAGCCGGCCGAGGCCGAGCAGGTCATCCTCGGCATCACCAAGGCCTCGCTGGCCACCGAGAGCTTCCTCTCGGCGGCCTCCTTCCAGGAGACCACCAAGGTGCTCACCGACGCGGCCATCGAGGGCAAGACCGACACCCTCCAGGGCCTCAAGGAGAACGTGATCATCGGCAAGCTCATCCCGGCGGGCACGGGTCTGCGCCAGTACCGCGGCGTCGACATCTACCCGGCCGGCAGGGCGGAGGCGCTGGCCGAGGCCGATCGCCTCATGAGCAGCAGCGACTCGGCGACCGCGTGGCTCACCGGCGAGACCGAGGAGTAGCGCGAAGAAGACCGACCACGGAGACCAGGCCGCGAGGGCCGCGGCCGCTCGAGCCACCTGCTTGCGGCCGCAGCCCTGTTTCGCTAGACTACACGACTGCTGTCTGAAGCAGCCGACCAGAGAGGCCAGATGACAACCATAAGCCAGCTCGTACGCAAGGGGCGCGAGAGCAAGACCAAGCGTTCCACCACGCCGGCGCTCCAGGGTTCGCCGCAGAAGCGCGGCGTCTGCACGCGCGTCTATACCACCACCCCCAAAAAGCCCAACTCCGCCTTGCGCAAGGTCGCTCGCGTCAGGCTCGTCAACGGGATGGAAGTCACGACCTATATCCCCGGCATCGGCC
>JBAXRL010000103.1:0-8405 GCA_037131205.1 Actinomycetes bacterium
ACCTGGCCTGGGCCTGGGACGACGTCTGAGACCTGGCCTGGGCCTGGGACGACGTCTGAGACCTGGCCTGGGAGTGGGACGACGTCTGAGACCTGGCCTGGGCCTGGGACGACGTCTGAGCCGGCGGGGCGCGTGCGGCCAAACTGGACATTCTCTTCCACTTAGTGTATAAAGGTCGCATGAAGCTCTCCACCCAAGCCGACTACGCCGTGCGCGCCGTCTACGAGCTGGCGCGGCACGAGCCGGGCGCGGTGCTGCACACCGGCGACATCGCCGCCGCGCAGCACATCCCCAGCGCGCGCCTCGCCAAGGTCGTCCAGGAGCTGGCGCGCGCCGATCTGGTGCGCACCCAGCGCGGGCAGCAGGGCGGCGTCATGCTGGCGCGCCCCGCCGAGCGCATCACCGTGCGCGACGTGTACGAGGCGGTCGAGGGCCCCATCATGCTTTGCCGCTGTCGCCAGCGGGTAGAACCGTGCGGCGACGATGTGTGCGACACCCACGCGTTCTGGAGCGGTGTCGAGACGCTTCTCACCGAGGAGCTGCAGACAGTGACGTTCGCGGCCCTGGCCGATCCCCGGCGCCGAGCGCCGGGTACTGGCGGCCGCCCGCAAGCGACGAGGAGGTGACAACAGATGACTGAGATCATGGAGCAGGTCGAGCAGGCTCTCGGCGACATCCGTCCGGCCCTGCAGGCCGACGGTGGCGACATCGAGCTCATCGACGTGACGGACGACGGTGTGGTTCAGGTGCGCCTCCAGGGCGCCTGCGCCGGCTGCCCGATGTCCCAGCTCACGCTGGCCAACGGCGTGGAGCGGCACCTCAAGAACGTCGTGCCGGGCGTCGAGCGCGTCGAGAACATGCCGCGCTGACCGCCCGACTGTGTTACCGCGGCCGGCGAGTCACCCTTCGGTGGCTCGCCGGCCGCTTTGTTGTGGAATGTGCGTTCACGTGCGGAGTTGGGCGTATACTACTGATTCTACGAGCACAGGTCCGGATCACGGTGAGCCGGGCCGCCAAGGAGGGGTTGCATGCGAGGCACCGACGACCATTCTCGCGCCGACGAGTACCACGGCCGCAAGGCCGTGAAGCTCAGTACCGAGGCGGCCTACGAGGAGTTCTCCACAGATGTTGCGGCGCCTGCCGCCGAGAAGTCCGACGCCGATCTGCGCGACCCCTCTCTGTACATCAACCGCGAGCTCAGCCTGCTCGACTTCTTCGAGCGCGTCGTGGACGAGGCGCGAGACTCCAACAACCCGCTGCTCGAGCGCCTGAAGTTCGTCGGCATCCTGGGCTCCATCCTCGGCGAGTTCTTCATGGTCCGCGTGGCCGGTCTGCGCCAGCAGGTCGATGCCGGCGTCGTGGAGGCCTCGGCGGACGGGTACACCCCGCAGAAGCTCCTGCCGCTGGTGCAGGAGCGCGCCTGGAACCTCATGAAAGAGGCGCGCGCCTGCTTCAGCGAGCTGCGCCCGGAGCTCGACGCCGTCGGCATCCACATGGTCGACTACGCCGCGCTCGACGCCTCGCAGAAGGCGGCCCTCGAAGCGTACTACGCCGCGCAGGTCTTCCCGGTGCTCACGCCGCTGGCCTTCGACCCCGGGCGGCCGTTCCCCCATATCTCCAACATGAGCCACAACCTTGCCGTGCTGATCCGCGACCAGAGCGGCGAGGAGCGCTTCGCCCGCGTCAAAGTGCCGAGCTCGCTGCCGCGCCTGGTGCCCGTGCCCGCCCCAGCCGGCGCGGCCGCGGAGCCGGCCACGGATCCCGCCGAGCCGCCGCGGCATTGGTTCACCTGGCTCGAGCAGGTCATGGCCGCCAACCTGCCGTCCCTCTTCCCGGGCATGGAGGTCCTCGAGTCGCATCCCTTCCGCGTGACCCGCGACGCCGAGCTCGCCATCCAGGAGCTCGAAGCCGACGACCTCCTCGAGACCATCGAGCGCTTTGTGCGTCGCCGCCGGTTCGGCTCCGTGATCCGTGTCACCATCGAAGAGCAGATGCCCGAGCGCATCCGCGACATCCTCAGCGAGAACCTCGAGCTCGACGAGACCGACATCTACACGGTCAAGTCGCCGCTCGGCCTCAGCAGCCTCTGGGATCTGCAGCGCATCGACCGCCCCGAGCTGTCGTATCAGCCTCTGGTGCAGTCCACGCCGGCGGCGCTCGAAGGCGCTGAAGACGCCGACATCTTCGCCGCCATCCGCCACCGGGACATCCTGCTGCACCACCCCTACGACTCGTTCGATCCGGTCGTCGACTTCGTGAGCGCCGCCGCCGCCGACCCCAATGTGCTGGCCATCAAGACCACGCTCTACCGCGTGGGCCGCAACGCGCCGGTCGTCGAAGCGCTGATGGAGGCCGCCGCCAACGGCAAGCAGGTGGCCGCCCTCCTCGAGCTCAAGGCGCGCTTCGACGAAGAGAGCAACATCGGCTGGGCCAAGGCCCTCGAGCGCGAGGGCGTACACGTGGTGTACGGGCTCGTGGGCCTCAAGACGCACTCCAAGATCATGCTCGTGGTGCGCCGCGAGGGCGAGCGCATCCGCCGCTACGTGCACCTCGGCACGGGCAACTACAACAGCGTCACCACGAAGCTGTACACCGACCTCGGCTATCTCACCTGCGACGAGGATCTCGGGGCCGACGCCTCGGTGGTGTTCAACCAGCTCACCGGCTACTCCACGAGCGGCGACTACCGCAAGTTCCTCGTGGCGCCCACCACCATGCGCCGCGGCATAGAGGAGCGCATCGACCGCGAGATCGCGCACGCGCAGCGTGGGGAAGAGGCGCACATCATCCTCAAGATGAACTCGCTGGTCGACAAGCCGCTGATCCGCCGCCTGTACCGGGCGTCGCAGGCGGGCGTCAAGATCGAGCTCAACGTGCGCGGCATGTGCTGCCTGCGGCCCGGCGTCCCCGGGGTCAGCGACAACATCACCGAGCGCAGCATCGTCGGCCGTTTCCTCGAGCACAGCCGCATCTACTGGTTCCGCAACGGCGGCGCCGAAGAGATCATCATGGGCAGCGCCGACATCATGCCGCGCAACCTCAACCGGCGCGTCGAGATCCTCTTCCCGGTGCAGGATCCCGCCATCGTGCGGCGGCTGCGCGACGAGATCCTCACGGTCTACCTCAACGACAATATGAAGACCCGCGTGCTGCATGCGGACGGTTCCTGGGAGCACATCTGGCCGAGCGCCGACGAAGAGCCGCTGAACGCTCAGGAGTGGTTTGTGGCGCAGGCGCGCGAGGCGGTGCGCAAGCAGGAGGACGAGTGACGCCAAGGCTCTACTTTCTGCGCCACGGCAAGGCGTGGTCGCGCGGCGACTGGCGTGAGGACGACGACCTCAGGCCGCTCACCGCCGCCGGCGAGGCGCTGGTGCGCGCCGAGGGGCGCGCCATGAAAGCCATGGGGCTGGCTCCCGACGTCATCGTCACCAGCCCCCTGGCGCGCGCGCGACGTACCGCCGAGGTCGTCGCCGAAGAGCTGGGCATGAGCGACCGCCTGGTCGAGGACGCGCGCCTGGCCGGCGGGTTCGACGCGGCGGGGCTCGCCGAGATCGTCGCGCGTCACGGCGACGCCGCGAGCCTCATGGTGGTGGGCCACGAGCCCGATCTCAGCGCCACGGTCGCCGCGCTCATCGGCGGCGGCCGCGTGGATTTCAAGAAGGGGGCCTTGGCGCGTGTCGATGTGCAGGGCCCCCAGCTCGACGACGGCATCCTGGCGTGGCTGCTCACGCCTGCCCTGATCACGGGAGCGTGAAGGCGTGGAAGTAGAGGCCAAGTACACCGTGGCGGACGCGGCGGCGCTCGCCCGCCTGGCGAACGCGCCGGCGCTCGCCGGCTACGACGTCGAGGCCGGCGAGCGCCGCCGCGATCGCGACACCTTTCTCGACACGGCCGGGCGCGGGTTTCTTGCCGCCGGGTACTACCTGCGGCGCCGCGAGACCGGCGGCGGGGTACGCCTCACGCTGAAGCAGCTCGTCACCGCCGAGGCCGGCGTGCTGCGCCGCGAGGAGCTCGAGGCGCTGGTCGCCGCCGACGCGCCGCCCGCCGAGTGGCCGCAGGGCGAGCTGCGCGCGCGCGTCGAGGGCATCGCGAAGGGCGCGCCGCTCGAGCCGTTCCTCTTTCTCGA
The DNA here is from genome assembly GCA_037131205.1 of Actinomycetes bacterium. Taxonomy (GTDB): domain Bacteria; phylum Actinomycetota; class Thermoleophilia; order UBA2241; family UBA2241; genus CAIXSE01. The sequence goes on from JBAXRL010000103.1 coordinate 4,127, forward strand.
ACAGGAACGCCTGGCGCGGCGCGTTTTTGACGGCGCCCGCGAAGTCGCCGAGCTCAGCCTCGACGACGTCACGGTCGCCGCCGGCGGGCGCGCGCGCCGCTGGTTCGAGGCCGAGCTGGAGCTGCGCGGCGAGGGCGACGACGACGACCTGGAGCGGCTCGCGGCCGCCTTGCGCGCCGAGCCCGGCTTGACGCCCGAGTGCCGCGCCAAGTTCACGCGCGCTCTCGAGATGGTGGAGGCCGGCGGCGACGGCAGCCTGCTGCCGCCGGCCGAGCGCCCCGTCCACGAGGCCTATGCCGGCGGCCAGGATGTGCGCGCGCGTCGCGCGGCGGCGCTGCTGGCCCTCGACGACGGCCTCGTGCAGAGTGAGGCGGCGACGCGGGCCGGCCTCTCCAGCCGCCGCGTGCGCTACTGGCTGCGGCGCTACCGCGTCGAGGGCACGGGCATCTACGGAAAGCCCGCCGCCCCCGCCGCCGGCGACGCCTCCGCGGAGGGCCTCGTCGACGAGGGCGCTGAGATCCTCGGCAAGAAGCGCCCCGGCATCCTGCCCGCCGACACCATGGCCGAGGCGGCCGTCAAGACGCTGCGCTTCCACCTGGCGCGCATGCTCGAGCACGAGGAAGGCACTGCCCTGGGCGAAGACCCCGAGGAGCTGCACGTGATGCGCGTCTCCACGCGGCGCATGCGCATGGCGTTGCGGGTCTTCGAGGAGTATCTCGACGGCCAGGCGCTGCGCCCGGTCCTCAAAGGGCTGCGCCGCACGGGTCGCGTCCTCGGCGCGGTACGCGATCTCGACGTCTTCCAGGAGAAGACGCAGAGCTACCTGGACAGCTTGCCGCCGGAGCGCGCCGGCGATCTGGACGGCCTGCTCGCGGCCTGCCGCGCGGAGCGCGAACGTCAACGCGAACATCTCGTCGACTATCTCGCCGGTGGCCGCTACCGCGCCTTCGTCGAGCGCTTCGCGGAGCTGCTGGACGGGCCGCTCGAGGCCCTCTCGGCGCCTCCGTCGGCCGAGCCTCGTCCGCAGCGCGTCTCCCAGGTCCTGCCTGGGGTTCTCTACAAGGACATGGCGATCGTGTGGGCCTTCGAGGGGCAGCTGGGCGGCCTCGAGACGCCGCTGCCGCGCTTTCACGCCCTGCGCAAGGGCTGCAAGGGGCTGCGCTACACGCTCGAGTTCTTTGAGGACGTGCTCGGCCCCGGCGCGCGGCCGCTCATCAAGACGGTCAAGGGCCTCCAGGACCATCTCGGCGATCTGCAGGACGCGGTCGTCACCAGCGGCGTGCTGCGCGACTACCTCACCTGGGGCACGTGGCGCCACGGCGGCCACGAGCTTCCCGGGCCCATCGAGGTCATCGTCTCCCCGGGGGCGGCGCACTACCTGGCCGCGCGCCAGGAGGAGATGGAGCGGCTGATCCTGACCTTCCCCGAGGTGTGGCCGACGATCTCCGGCAGCGGCTTCAGCCGCGAGCTGGCCACGGTGATCGCCGAGATCTGAAGGCGGACCCGGCGTCTGCACGGGAGGCGCTCATCGACGACTCAGCGCGGTGCGGTCGTGAGCGCCGCGCCGCTCAGGAACTGGACTTCTTCTTGCCGCCCTTCTTCTTGCCGCCCTTCCTGGCCTGCACCTCCTTGCGGTCCTGGTTCAGCTTGTCGAGGCCCTTGCTCTTGCCGTACACGCCGATGTAGGTCTGCGCGAGCGCGCACTTCCTGCAGCCCTTGCCGCAGCAGTCCTTCCACTCCTTGCGGCTGAACTTCTTCTTGAGGTCGGGCATCGCGGGGCTCCCCTGGTCGGGTCTGTCGGTCCTGCTACTCGCCGAAGGCGTCCAGCTTGACGTCGTCGGCGACGATGTACGCCATGTCGGTGCACGCGGCGATGTCGTCGAGGGTGTAGCTCACGGCCACTTCTTCGAGCACGAAACCCTTGTCCGGGTAGCGCCGGAAGAGCGCCCGTTCGGTGATGATCACGTCGCACTCCCCGGCCCCGGTGAGCGGGAAGGTGCACTGCTTCATGAGCTTGGAGCTGCCGTCTCTGGCGCAGTGTTCGCTGACGATGTAGACGGTCCTGGCGCCGGTCACGAGGTCCATGGCGCCGCCCATGCCGGCGAGCATCTTGCCGGGGACGATCCAGTTGGCGATGTTGCCCTTCTCGTCGACCTGGAGCGTGCCGAGGAAGGTCGCGTCGGTGTGGCCGCCGCGGATCATCGCGAAGGAGGTCGCGGAGTCGAAGTAGCTGCCCCCGGGCAGGAGCGTGATCGGCTGGTTGCCGGCGTTGGCGCGGTCGCGGTCCTCGCAGCCCGGCGCGGGCGCCGGGCCGACGCCGATGGCGCCGTTCTCGGTCTGAATGATGACATCGACGCCCTCGGGCACGTAGTTGGCGATCAGCGTCGGCAGCCCGATGCCGAGATTGATGATCTGCCCGTCCTTGAGGTCGCGGCCGGCGCGCGCGGCGATGGTGGTCTTGGCGTCAGTCATTGAACGCCTCCTCCCTGATGGTGCAGTACTCCACGTTCGAGCGAACCACGGCGTCCACGAAGATGCCGGAGGTGTGGATGGCGTTGGGGTCGAGCTCGCCGAGCGTGTAGAGGTTCTCGACCTCGGCGATCGTGAAGTGCGCGTTCATCGCCGCCGGGACGTTGAAGTTGCGCGAGGTGCCGCGGAAGATGAGGTTGCCCCAGGTGTCGCCGGCGTGGGCGCGGACGATGGCGATGTCGCACCTGACCGCGGGCACAAGGATGTACTTGCGGCCGTCGAGCTCGATGATCTGTTTGCCTTCCTCGGCCACCGTGCCCACGCCGGTCGGGGTGAGAAAGCCGCCGAGGCCGGCGCCGCCGCAGCGCAGCATCTCGGCGAGCGTGCCCTGCGGCGTCGCCTCCACCTCTATCCTGCCTTCGTTGATGAGCCGGGCGTAGTCGGGGGTCGTGCCCACGTGGCTGGCGACGATCTTCTTGATCTTGCCCTGGAGCGCCAGCTCGACGGTGCCGCGGTCGCGGTAGCCGCCGTCGTTCTCGTAGATCGTGAGATCCCTCACGTCCATCGTCTTGAGGTAGTCGATGAGGGTGAGGGGGTCGCCTTGTCCGATGAAACCGCCAACGGCGATGCTCATGCCGCTCTTGACGTGCGACATCGCCTCCTCGATAGGTACGACCTTGTTCCTGGGCACCTTGCGCTCCTTTGCACGGGAGAGATACCGGGGGCCGGAGCTCCGGAGTGGGGCATCGTAAAACAGCCGGCCTCCCTGGTACGCGCTTCTGACGGAAGAGTATCACTCTGCGCATCCTGTATACTTCCCGCGGCGCGTGGTCCAAAGGGAGGGTGCGGTGTCCGCTATCAAGGATTCTGCCAAGGTCGGTGTCATCGGCGGATCTGGCTTCTACGAGCTCCTCGAGAACGCTCGCGAAGTCACCATCGACACGCCGTTCGGGGCGCCCAGCGACTCCTACTTTCTCGGTGAGATCGGCGACGTGCCGGTGGCCTTTCTGCCGAGGCATGCGCGGGGGCACCGCCTCCTGCCCGGCGAGGTCAACTACCGCGCCAACATCTGGGGCATGAAGGCGCTGGGGGTGCACTACGTGCTCTCCGCCGGCGCCGTCGGCAGCCTGCGCGAGGATCTCAAGCCGCTCGACATCGTCGTTCCCGACCAGCTGTACGACCGCACCAGGAATCGGCCGAGCACCTTTTTCGGCGACGGCGTCGTGGTGCACATGGGGTTCGCCGACCCGTTCTGCCCGGCGCTCTCCACGGTCATCGTCGAGCATGGCCGCCGGGTCGGCGCCACCATGCACGAAGGCGGGACCTACGTGTGCATGGAGGGGCCGCAGTTCTCCACGCGGGCCGAGTCCAAGGCGTACCGCCGGCTCGGCTTCGACATCATCGGCATGACCAACCTCCAGGAGGCCAAGCTCGCCCGTGAGGCCGAGCTCTGCTATGCCACCATGGCGCTGGTCACCGACTACGACTGCTGGTTCGAGGGTGAAGAAGACGTCACGCTGGCGCAGATCCTGTCGAACATGAGGCGCAACGTGGAGGCGGCGCAGGCGATCGTGCGCAGTGCTGTCCCCGCTCTCGACCTCGAGTGCGACTGCGGCTGCCGCCATGCCGTGGAGTCTGCCATCATCACGCGGCCCGATGTCATCCCGCCGGCGACCAAAGACAAGCTCGACCTGTTGATCGGCAAGTACCTGCACTGAGGCGCCGCCGCCCGTTTTCGGGGCGGCGTGTGCGCGGGACAGGAGAGTGACGGGCATCGGGGAGATGCCCACGAAGTCAGGGGTGGCGCGGC
>JBAXRL010000104.1:0-8396 GCA_037131205.1 Actinomycetes bacterium
GCGCGCGCCCGGCGCGCGCGGGCGCGCTGAAAGGCCGCCTCGGCGAGCCACACGTGGTCGAGCTGCTCGCCGTGGCGGCCTTCGGACGCGCGCTCGCGTACCGGCCTTGCCGGGATGCCCGCCACCAGCATGCCCGGCGCCACGTCACGATTCACCAGGGCGCGCGCCGCGACGATCGCCTCCGCGCCCACCGTCACGCCGGGCAGGATCGTGGCGCCAGCGTACACTTTCACGTACGGGCAGATCACGACGGGCGCGTACGTGCGCACCGCGTGGTCGGCCTCGCTGTGGCTGTGCGTGAAGACCGCGACCCACTCCGTGAGGCAGGCGGCGTCGCCGATGGTCACGCCGCCCTTGGTGTCGAGAAAGACGCCGCGGTTGAGAAAGACGTCGTCGCCCACCTCGAGCAGCTGCCCGAAGTTGAAGCGCACGCCTTCGTCGGCGATGAAGTGGCTGCCGCAGCGTTTGAAGAGGCGCTCCGCGATGAGGCGGCGGAACGGGATCGCGAAGTTGGCGACCACGCTCAGCGGCAGCTTGTCGAAGGCGTCCCAGAGCAAGTGCAGGGCACGCCGGCGCGCCGTGACGCCGACCTCGGCGGCCTTGGGCAGGTACTCGCTGTAGAGGCGCGCCTCGGGCCAGAGATGGGCGGGAAAGCCGGGCGCGCCGAGGCGCTCCAGGACCTGCGCGACGGCATCTCGTTCCAGCTCGCCGTCGAGCAGCCGCTCGACGGCCGCCAGCTCCTGCGCGATGGTCGCTGCCATGATGCCTCCTCAGTGCTTGTCGTGCCGCGGCACCACCAGCACCGGCAGCTTGCTGTGGTGCAGGAGCTTGAGCGCCGTGGAGCCCAGGAAGGCGGCGGAGACGGCGCCTTCGCCGTGGCTGCCGACGACGATCAGGGCGGCGTCGTGCTCCCTGGCCGCCTCGAGCAGCACCTCGACGGGGCGGCCCTCGGCGACCACCTTCCGGGCCTTCACGCCGGCGGCGGCGAGCTTCTGTGCGGCCTCCTCCACCTGGCCCTCGGCGTAGCCCTGCACAAGCTGAGCGTGGTCGTCGAACTCGGCGCTCATCATCAGCGGCGAGTCGGTCATGCCCATCGGCACGTAGCCGATGGAGAACTCATAGGCGTAGACGACCACGACGGTGGCGTCGGCGATGGCGCCGGCGAGGTCGATGGTGCGCGCCAGCGCCGTCTGGGAGCAGTCCGAACCGTCGTAGCCGAGTACCAGCGTCGTGGGCATCGCGTCCTCCTTGAATGGGTCCCTGGAGCAACTATGCTCGCCGGGGGCGGCGGCAAAACGGGGCGCCTACGCCGCCCGCCGCGCCGCCGCCCGCCGCGCCAGCACGCCGCGGCCCGGCGCCGCCACAAAGGCCCCCAGGAAGGCGGCCGTGGCGATGAGCACGACGGCCGCCCCGGAGGCCACGTCGAGGTAGTAGCTCACGTACAGGCCGGCGACGCTCGACACGGCGCCGATCGCCGCCGAGACGGCCATCATCGTGGGCAGGCGGCGGGTAAGCAGGTAGGCGGTCGCCGCCGGCGTGACGAGCAGGGCCGCGACGAGGCCCACCCCCACGGTCTGCAGGCTGACGACGATGGTCAGGGCCAGCAGGATGAGCATGGCGAAGCGCAGGAGCTCGGGGCGCTTGCCCAGCATGTGCGCCAGCACGGGGTCGAACGAGGCCAGCTGGAACTCCTTGAACAGCGCCAGCAGCGTGACCAGCACGGCGAGCCCCAGCAGCCCGGTGAGCCAGAGGTCGCCGGCGGTGACGCCCAGCACGTTGCCGAAGAGGATGTGGGTGAGGTCGGTGGCGTACGAGCGCACCGTGCTGATGAGCACCACGCCGAGAGCCAGCGCCGCGGCGAACAGGATGCCGATGGCGGTGTCCTCCTTGACGCCGCCGCGCCGCGAGAAGAGGCCGATGCCGACGGCCACGACGAGCGCCGCCACGAGCGCCCCCACGAGCAAATTGGCGCCCAGCAGATAGGCGATGGCGACCCCGGGGAGGATGGCGTGCGCCAGAGCGTCGCCGAGAAAGGCCATGGCGCGCAGCACCACGAAGCAGCCGATCACCGAGCACACCACGCCGACGATCAGCGAGGCCGCCAGGGCGCGCTGCATGAACTCGAGCGTGAACGGGTCGGTGAGCCAGGCGATCATCGCGGTCCGGCGTGCGGCTCGTGGCTGTGGCGATGCTCCTCGCCGTCGCCGACGTGACCGGGGCAGCACTGGTCGATCACGACCATGCCGTCGAGGAAGAGGGCCTGGCCGCCGAAGGCCGTGCCGATGTGCTCGGCGGTGAAGACCTCGGAGGGCGGGCCGTAGGCGACCAGGCGCCCGTTCAGCAGGGCCACCAGCTCGAAGCGGTCGGCGGCCGTCTGCATGTCGTGGGTGCTCACGAGGATGGTGATGCGCCGCTCGCGCAGGCGGGCGAGCAGGACGAGGATCGCCTCCTTGGCGTTCACGTCCACGCCGGTGAAGGGCTCGTCGAGCAGCAGCACGTGCGGCTCCTGGGCGAGCGCCCGGGCGAGAAACACGCGCTGCTGCTGGCCGCCGGACAGCTCGCCGATGGCGCGCCCCGCGAGCGCGGCGATGCCGAGCTCGCCCAGACAGCGCGCCACCACCTCGCGGTCGGCCGCCTGCGGGCGGCGCAGCCAGCCCAGGCGGCCGTAGCGACCCATCATCACCACGTCGCTCACGGTGACGGGGAAGCTCCAGTCGATCTCCTCGCGCTGGGGCACGTAGGCGATGGGGTCCGCCTGGCTGCCGGGCGCGCGGCCGTGCAGGAGCACGCGCCCGCCGCGGAGGGGAAGCAGGCCGACGAGGGCCTTGAAGAGCGTCGACTTGCCGGCCCCGTTGGGCCCCACGATCGCCACCTGGGCGCCGTGCGGCACGTGCATGGTCACGGCGTCGAGGGCCGGCCGGCCGCCGTAGCTCACGGTGGCGTCGTCGATGGCGAGGTAAGACCCGGATGTCGCGTCGTGGGCCATCAGCGGCGCAAGGCCTCGACGATCCTCGTCGTGTCGAACTTCATCATGTCGACGTAGGTCGGCGCCACGCCGTCCGCCGCGGTCAGCGAATGGTCGAGCAGGTCGTCGACCACCGCGATGCCGGTCTCTGCGGCGATCTGCTCGGCGAGCTTGGGGTTCTCCTCGATCTCCACGAAGATGGCCCTTGCGCCGCTCGTGCGGATGGCCGCCGTGAGGTCGCTGAGCTGCTTCGCCGTCGGCGTCTCTCCGGTGCCGACACTGGGGATGACCGTTCCGACGACCGAGAACCCGTACCTGTCGGCGAAGTACCCGTGGCTGGCGTGGTTCATCACGAGCTTGCGGTTCGCGGCGGGGACCGGCGCGACCTGGCTCTCGATCCAGGCGTTCAGCTTGTCGAGCTGCGCCGTGTAGGCCGCGGCGTTGGCCTCGTACTCGGCCGCCCCGTCCGGATCGGCCTTGGCGAACGCGTCGCGGATGGTGGCCACGTAGCTCTTCACGAGTACCGGGTCGAGCCAGAAGTGCGGATCCGTCTCGGAGCTCTCGAGCGGCGGTTCGCCGGGCTGCGGCGTGCGGCTCTGCAGGCCGGCGGAGGCGTCGACCATTGTCGCCTCGCCGCCGGCGTTCTCGAGTGTCTTGAGCAGCGGCCCTTCAAGGCCGCCGCCGTTGATGATCGCAAGGTCGGCGGCGGCCACCTCGCCGAGGTCCTTCGGCGTCGGCTCGAACGAGTGCGGGTCGGTCTCGAGAGGCACCAGCGAGCGCACCTCGAAGCGGTCCCCGGCGACGTTCTGCGCGACGTCCGCGAGAAAGCTCACGGAGGCGACGACGTCGAGCGGAGCGTTGCCGGCGGTGTCTGCCACCTCCTTCTCGGCAGCACACCCCGTGGCGAGCAGAAGGCCGCCGAGCAGCAGGGCGAGAAGGATCCTGGAGACGGTCTCTCGGGTCATCTTCGGTTCCCTTGTTCGTGTACGTCTGTGCCGGCGTTGCAGGCGGCGCACAGGCCGCTGAGCTGCAGGAAGTGCTCGGTGATGCGGTAGCCCGTCTGCCGGGCGGCGGCGTCGACGACCGCCTGCATGTCGCACTCGGTGAACTCCATCACCCGGCGGCAACGGCTGCAGAGCACGGTGTGGCCGTGCGCCGCACCGGCGGGCACGAAGGCCTCGCAGTGGTCGGGTCCGTGTACGCGTCGCAGAGCGCCGATCTCACTGAGCAGCTCCAGGGTGCGATAGACCGTCGTAAGGCCCAGTTCCGGGCAGCGCTCGCGGGCGGCATCGAACACCTGCACGGGGCTCACGCTCGCAGAAGCCTCGGCGACTGCGTCGAGAACCGCGCGCCGCTGGCGCGTGAGGCGCATGCCGCGCGCGGCCAGCGTTCCGGCGACCTGGTCGGCGTCGAGCCTCATGAGGATCCTTCGGTCGACTGACAGTGAAAACCGTTTTCATTATGGCGCGAAGCGGAGCGTAGCAGGCGGAGGGCAGGTGCGCAACGTGCGCGCTCGGTGCGGCGCGGCGGGCCTTCGCCCGCGCGGCCCTAGTGCGGCCGCGTGTACGGGCAGGCGGCGATGCAGATGCCGCAGATCTGCGCGCCGACGTCGCCGAAGAGCGTCATCTGGCGCCGGCAGGCGGCGGCGTCGAAGAGCTCGTCGCGAGCCATGCCGGCGCGCCACTGCACGTCGCGCCCGCAGCCGGCCGGGCAGGCGTCGATGCAGGCGCGGCAGTCTTCGCAACGTCCCTCGACGATGGCGTCCCCCACGGGCAGGTCGAGGTCGGTGAATACGGTGGCCAGGCGGACGGCCGGGCCGAACCGCGGCGAGACGAAGAGCGCCGTCTTGCCGATCCAGCCGAGGCCGGCGCTCGTCGCCGCCGTCTTGTGCGGGAAGCGCCTGTGGCCGTTGCCGCCGCCTCCGCCGCTCGCCACGACGCGCTCCGCGGCGTGGCCGTGCACACGCAGCACGTCGACCAGCGTCCCGGTGGCGTCGTCGAGGGCGAGGTTGAGGCGCAGGTACTCCTCGCGGTAGTCCGCGGTGGGCCCGCGGCGCAGGCCGCGCACCACGAGCTGGTCGACGCGCATGAGCATCGAGATGGCGATGGGATAGTCGGGGGCCAGCGGCAGGCGCGGCGTGTTCGCTGCGACGCCCCAGGCGTCGATCTCCTTGGTCCTGAGCAGCTGCCCGATGGCGTGCCGGTCGAGAATGCTGAGCATGTGACCCCTTCCGCGGGTCGGCCGACAGTGGCTATTTCCGGAGGCCGACCGGTCCCTTGTCCATCCTCGCACCTGTGGCGGGAAGCTGACAATGGACGCGGGAACGGACATTTCGCTCCCTTGTTGTCCGTTCTGGCAGTCTGGGCGGGGCCTTCACCCGACTCATGGGGGGGATGAATGGGCGCCGGGGGGCGGGGCGTCGCGGCCGTCGGCTTTGTGCCGCAGTTCACATATGGTTTGTTTTACCGGCGACAGTGGGGATAGTATGGGCGAAGGCTACGAGCGAGGGAGGTGAGCACCATGGGACCCGTCCCCTTCTACAAGACCAAGGTGAAGCGCGAAGAGCGCCGCCGCCGCACGTGACGGGCGAGCACGATGAACAGGACAACAGACACCGTGTCGCCACCCGGGAGGGGGACGTTCCGCAGTTGAGGACCGTCCCCCTCCTGGCGTACGGGGCCGGCGCCCGCGCGCCGCGAGACGTCAGACGCCGCGGCGGGTGGGCGCCGCGAGAGCTCAGCCGCCGCGGAAGCGCCGCAGGCGCAGGCTGTTGGTGACGACGGTCACGCTCGACAGGCCCATCGCGGCGGCCGCGTAGATGGGGTTCAGGAGCACGCCGAACGCGGGGTAGAAGACGCCGGCCGCCAGCGGGATCAGGGCGACGTTGTAGGCGAACGCCCAGAAGAGGTTCTGCTTGACGATGCGGATCGTGGCGCGCGACAGCGAGATCGCCGTGGCGACGCCCCCGAGCTCGCCCGACATGAGGGTGATGTCGCTGGCCTCCATGGCGACGTCGGCGCCCGTGCCGATGGCGATGCCGATGTCGGCCTGGGCGAGCGCCGGGGCGTCGTTGATGCCGTCGCCGACCATGGCCACGCGCTTGCCCTCCGCCTGCAGGGCGGCGACCTGCGCCGCCTTCTGACCGGGCAGCACCTCCGCCACCACGCGGTCGATGCCCACCTGGGAGGCGATCGTCTCCGCTGTGCGCCGGCTGTCGCCGGTGAGCATGACGACGTCGAGGCCCATCTCGCGGAGCCGGCGCACGGCCGCGGCCGACCCCGTCTTGACGGTGTCGGCCACGGCGATGGCGCCGGCCGGCTCGCCGTCGATCGCCACGGCGATCACCGTCTTGCCCTCGGCGGTGAGCTCCTCGCCGGCGTGCCTGGCGGCCGGGCCGGCGAGGCGCTCGTTGCCGGCCACGACGGCGCGTCCGTCGACGACGGCCCTGATGCCGTGCCCGGCGATGGCCTCGAAATCCTCGGCCGGCGGAAGCTCGAGGCCGCGCTCGGCGGCGGCCGCCAGCACCGCGGCGGCGAGTGGATGCTCGCTGCCGCGCTCCGCGGCCGCCACCAGGCGCAGCAGGCCGTCGTTGTCGAGGCCGTGCCCGCCGCCGAACAGCACCACGTCGGTGACGCGCGGCTTGCCCTCCGTGATCGTCCCCGTCTTGTCGAGCACCACCGCGCTGAGCTTGTGCGCCGTCTCGAGGGCGCCGCCGTCGCGGATGAGCACGCCGTTCTCGGCGCCTTTGCCAGTGCCGACCATGATGGCCGTCGGCGTGGCGAGACCGAGGGCGCAGGGGCACGCGATGACGAGCACGGCGACGAAGTTGAGCAGCGCGTAGTTGAGCGATGGTGAAGGGCCGAGGACGAGCCAGACCACGAAGGTCACGGAGGCGATGCCGATGACGGCCGGCACGAAGTATGCCGCGATCACATCGGCGAGGCGGGCGATCGGCGGCTTGGAGCCTTGCGCCTGCTCCACCAGCTTGATGATCTGCGCCAGCGCGGTCTCGGCGCCCACCTTGGTGGCGCGGAAGGTGAAGGAGCCGGTGGTGTTCATGGTGGCGCCGATCACCTCGGCGCCGGCGCTCTTGAGCACCGGCATGGGCTCGCCGGTGAGCATCGCTTCGTCGACCGCCGACGAGCCGCTCACGACCACGCCGTCGACCGGCACCTTCTCGCCGGGGCGCACGACCACGAGGTCGCCGGCGACGACGTCCGCGACGGGAACGTCGACCTCGGTCCCATCTCTCAGCACGCGCGCCGTTTTGGGCTGCAGACCGATGAGCGCCTTGATGGCGGCGCCGGTCTGCCCCTTGGCGCGCGCCTCCAGCAGGCGCCCGAAGAGGATCAGCGTGATGATGAGGGCGGCCGAGTCGAAGTACATCGGCATGCTCAGGCCCTGGTGCTCGAAGAAGCTGGGGAAGAGCACGCCGAGCACGCTGTAGAAGTAGGCCGCCGAGGAGCCCATGGCGATCAGCGTGTTCATCGTCGTGCTGCCGTGGCGGAGGGCGGACCACGCGGTGGTGTAGAACTGGCCCCCGACCCAGAACTGCACCGGTGTGGCCAGCGCCCAGAGCACGTAGCCGTTGTGCAGCCACGCGGGGAGGAAGGGGAACCAGTCCGGCTGCATCGTGCCGGCGAAGATGACGATGCTCAGCGCGAAACCGACGGAGACCTTGCGTTTCAGGGCGCGGTACGCCGCGCCGCGCGCCGCCTCGGCGGCGTCGATGGCGGGCGCCGCGGCGTCCACCGCGCCGGCGGCCGGCTCTGCGACTACGTCGTAGCCGGCCGCCTTGACCGCGGCCACAAGGTCGGCGCGGCTCGCCTGCCCGGGGACGAACGTGACCGTGGCCTTCTCGGTGGCCAGGTTGACGTTGGCCTTGAGCACGCCGGGCGGCCTGCGCAGGGCGCGCTCGACGCGGCTGACGCAGCTCGCGCAGGTCATGCCGAGGATCGGCAGCGTCTCCTGCGCGGTCACGACGCCGTAGCCCGCCGCTTCCACGGCGTGCACCAGCTCGTCGGCCGACACCACCTCGGGGTCGAAGCTGATCGTCGCTTTCTCGGTGGCGAAGTTCACCGCGGCGTCGGCCACGCCGGGGAGCTTGCGCAGTGCTTTCTCGTTGCGCGCCACGCAGCTCGCGCAGGTCATGCCGGTGATGGGGAGCTCCAGCGTGGTCCTCTTGTCACTCATCGTTCGAGTATACCCCCCTAGGGTATGGGCACGCATGTGGCGGCGCCTCGCTCCCCCCTTTCGCCCTCCATGACCATCTCCTTCAGTCCGGTTGCGCGCTCAGACTCTGGATCGACGGCCGCGAGAAGGCGGAGATGGCGCGCCGGGGCCACCGCAGCCGTGGGAGCCGCCGGGGCGGGGGTGGTACTGTGAGGGAAGATAAGGAATTCCGGCGAATCCTTATCTTCCCTCCGGCGAT
>JBAXRL010000105.1:0-8393 GCA_037131205.1 Actinomycetes bacterium
CACATCACCCTCGACCTGCCCTGGCAGGTGTGGGCGGCCGTCGTGTGGACGGCCCTGAGCGGCACCATCTACGCCTTCTTCATCCAGAGCTGGGCGCAGCGCTACACCACGTCCACGCACGCCGCCATCCTGCTGGGCTTCGAGAGCGTGTTCGCGGCCCTCGCCGGCATCGCCTTCGGCATGGACTCCGTGACCTGGCGCCTGCTGGTCGGGGGTTCGCTGATGCTGACCGGCGTGTTCATCGTGGAGCTCCTGCCCTCCTCGAAGGGCGTGGTGACGGAGATCGAGGCGGAGGAAGGGCAGGCGGGCTGACGCGGGCCGGCCCGGTCCATCGCGGCGGGCGCGGCCCTGCGTGCCCCGCCTTGCCACCCGAGCCGGACTGCGACTATCATGCGTCAGGGTCATCCGTGCGGGTGAACTTGCCTGCGCTACGGGTAGAACTGCGAGGGTGCCATGGGCCGGTCACGACGCGTCGAAGCTGGTCAGGTCGGCAGCAGGCCGCCTGCGGAGCCTGCGCCTCCGGGTGGGCAGCCCCCGCCCGGCGTCGACCCGGCCGAGCAGCTCTCACCCACGGCCAGGCGTCTGCTCGCCGCAGCGCGTCGCGTACTGGCCAGGGACGGGTTCTCGGGCCTCACCCTGGAGGCCATCACCGTCGAAGCCGGCGAGAACAAAGCCGCGATCCGCTATCACTTCGGCAATAAGGATGCGCTCATCACGACGCTCGTGGAATGGCTCGACCACGACGACAGCGTGAAACTGGTTGCGCAACTGGCTGAGGAGCGGGACGAGCAGGCCCGCCTCGATCTGCTGCTGCGCCTGCAGCGCGAGGGCTGCACGAGCCGGGAGGAGAACCAGCTCTTCTTCGATCTGCTTCCGCACGTGCTCCGCGACCCGGCGCTGAGGTCGCGGCTGGCCGAGCTGTACCAGTGGTACCGCGACCTCGACGGATGGGTGCTGGCTCCAGAGGCGGATGCCGGGGCGTGCGCCGGCGTGCAGCGCCTCGCGGCGCTCGCCATCGCCGTCGGCGACGGCCTCACCATTCAGTGCGCCGCCGACCCGGGCTTCGATGTCGATGGTGTGTACGAAGTGTGGGAGCGGCTCTTTCGCGCCGCGCTGCGCGCGCTGACGCAGCCGACGCAGGACTCTATCTCATAGAGTTTTGCAGTAATTTTCACCCGATTGGTTGACTTTCCCGGGGAGCGTCTGATACAAGATGCCTGACCGGTGACTGGGCCGCGAGCGCGATTGGGGGACGATGCTCGGCTGGTGGACGTATCGCAAGGCGCCGCCGACGACGGCGCGAGTCGTAACGTCGTGAAGACGCTGCTCCAGGTCCTCTCGCGGGACGAACGTGAGCAGGTGCACGAGCGCACCCTGCGCGTCCTGTCGCGCACCGGCATGCGGGTCGACAGCGACGAGGGGCGCCGGATTCTCGCGTCGGCCGGCGCCCACGTCGATGAAGCCACGCGCATCGTCCGCTTCCCGCCGGCGCTGGTCGACGAGGCGCTGCGCCTCGCGCCGAAGCGCTTCGCCCTCGGCGCGCGCCGTCCCGGCTGGGAGCTCCCACTGAACGCCGGCGAGACGACGCTCGTCATGGACGGCGAGGCGACCAGGATCCTGGACGCCGGCGCCGACACACCGCGCCTGGGAACGCACGCCGACTGGCTCGCGACGACCCGGCTCATCGACGCCATCGACGATGTCGGTGTGTACTGGGCCATGGTCGATGGCAGCATCGGCGGCGATACGGTCGCCGACTGGGTCGCCTACAACGTCGAGGTGGCGCGCTCGTTCTCGAAGCACGTCAACGATTCGTTCGCGCGCCCGGAGTGGTCGCCCTGGCTGCTGGAGATCCTCGAGACGGTCTTCGGCAGCCGTGAGGAGGTCCGCCGCCGCCACCCCTACTCGTTCCTGCTCACGCCGGTCTCGCCGCTGATCATCGAGCGCGGCAGCGCGGACAGCTGGCTGGCGTTGCGCGGCTGGGACATCCCGGTGGTCGTGCTGCCGATGCCGATGATGGGCTCCACCGCGCCGGGCAGCCTGCTGGCCACCACGCTGCTGGCCAACTGCGAGACCATCGGGACGCTGTGCCTGGTGCAGGCGGCCGCGCCGGGGACGCCGTTCATCTACGCGCCGATCGCGCTGACGATGGACCCGCGCAACGGACGGTACGCGGGGACGACGGCGCACTCGGCGGTCGGCGTCGCCGGCGTCGAGATGGCTCGGCACTACGGCCTGCCGGTGATGGGCTCGGCCTGCGGGACCGACGCCTATCTGCCCGGGCAACAGGCCGGCTACGAGAAGGCGTTCAGCTCGCTCTTCGGCCAGCTGAGCTGGCCCGACCTGATGGTCGGGCCAGGCTGCCTGGCCGGAGCCACGATCCTCAGCCACGCCCAGCTGCTGATCGACGTCGAGGTCTTTCGCATGTGCCGCAAAGCGCACGAGGGCATCGACACGTCGGACGACCGCTGGCTCGTGGATGTGCTCGCGCGCCGCGGTCCGGGCGGCCACTTCGTCGCGGAGAGGTCGACACGCGTGAACGCCCGGAGCGGCGAGTACTACCTGCCCGGGCTCGGGGTGCACGAACCGCTCGAGGCGTGGGAGGCGGCGGGGCGGCCGTCGGTGGTCGATGAGGCCGCCCGCAGGGCAACCGAGCTGCTCGCGACTCACCATCCGCTGCCGCTCGGAGAAGACGTCGAGCGCGAGCTCGGCAAGCTGCGCGTCCGCGCGGCGCGCGCTCGGGAGGCCACTGCATGAAGGACTATCGCTCGTACAGCTTCTGGCTCGACGACAGCGGCGACGACCTGGCACCGCGGCCCGCGCTCGAAGGCCCGGCCGATGTGGACGTGGCCATCGTCGGCGCCGGCTACACGGGCCTGTGGACGGCCTACTACCTCGCCAAGGCCGACCCGCATCTCCGTATCGCCGTGGTGGAGAAGGAGATCGCCGGCTTCGGCGCCTCGGGGCGCAACGGCGGCTGGGTCTCGCCGTTCTTCGCGACGCCTCTGGCGAAGCTGGCTGAGAGCCACGGCCGCGACGCGGCCGCGCGCATGCAGCGCGAGATGTTCTTCACGGTCGACGAGATCGGCCGGGTCTGCGAGGCGGAGGGCATCGACGCGCGCTTTCACAAGGGCGGCTCGCTCTGGCTCAGCACCTCGCCCGCGCAGACGCCGCGCGTCAAGGCCGTGCTCGACGCGCAGCGCGCCTTCGGCTTCGGGGACGAGGACTGGGTGTGGCTCGAGCGCCGGGAGGCGCTGGCGCGGGTGCGGGCTGAAGGCTGCCTCGGCGGCCTCTTCAGCCGGCGCTACGCCAGCGTGCACCCGGCGCGGCTGGCCCGCGGGCTGGCGGACGTGGTGGAGCGCATGGGCGTGCGGATCTACGAGCGCACGCCCGCCCTCACCGCCGGGCCCGGCGGCGTGGACACGCCTGCCGGACGGCTCAAGGCCGCGGCGGTCATCCTCGCCACCGAGGCCTACACCGTCCAGCTGCCGGGGCACGCGCGGGACGTCGTCCCCATCTACGACTTCATGATCGCGACGGCGCCCCTGCCCGCCGCGTTCTGGGACGAGGTCGGCTGGCGGGGACGCGAGGTGCTCAGCGACGGCCGCTACCTGCTCATCTACGCCCAGCGCACCGCCGACGACCGCATCGCCATCGGCGGCACCGCCGCCCCGTACTACTTCGGCTCGCGCATCTCCGAGCGCTTCGAGCGCCCGCGGGCGCTGTTCGAGCGGATCCACGACGCCCTCCGGATGCTCTTCCCGGCGGTGACCGGCGCGCCGATCACGCATCGCTGGGGAGGAGTCCTCGGGGCGACCCGCGACTGGCACACCTGCGCCGCCTTCGACCCGGCCAGCGGCTTCGGGTGGGCCGGGGGCTACGTCGGCGACGGCGTGGCGACGGCCAATCTCGCCGGGCGGACGCTCACCGACCTCATCCTCCGTCGCGACTCCGACCTGGTGCGGCTGCCGTGGGTGGGTCACCGCTCGAAACGGTGGGAGCCGGAGCCGCTGCGCTGGATCGCGGCGACCGGCGTGCGCGTCGTCATGGGGCACGCCGACACGGTCGAGCTCGGCACGGGGCGGGCCGTGCGCTGGAAGCCCGCCCTCGACAAGATCGAGGAGATCGTCGGATGGTGAACGGACGGCGACGCGGCGGAGCCGCCGACGTGCGGCGCTGCGCCCTGTGCGTCGCCGGCGTGCTCGGCGCCGCGCTGCTCGCCGGCTGCGGCGCCGGGCAGGAAGCGTCGCCATGAGAACCTTCCTCCAGGTCCTCTCAGAGGACGAACGTACCCAGATCCACGAGCGCAGCCTGGACGTGCTGGCGCGGGTCGGCATGCGGGTGGACACCGCGGAGGGGCGTCGGGCGCTCGCCGCGGCGGGCGCCGAGGTCGACGAGGCGACCCGGATCGTGCGCTTCCCGCCGGCCCTGGTGACCGAGGCGCTGCGCCTGGCGCCGAAGCGCTTCGCCCTCGGTGCCCGGCGCCCCGGCTGGAGCATCCCCATGAACGCCGGGCAGGCCGCGCTCGTCATGTCCGGCGAGGCGACGCACGTCCTCGACGCCGCGACCGGCGAGCTGCGCCCGAGTACGCGCGCCGACTGGCTGGAGGCGACGCGGCTGATCGACGCCATCGACGAGATCGCCGTGTACTGGGCGACGGTCGAGGGCGGTGGGATGGGCGACGGCTGCGCGGCGGACTGGGTGGCGTACAACACCGATCTGCAGCGCGCGTTCAGCAAGCACATCCAGGACTCGTGGCTCGACCCGGTGTGGTCGCCGTGGGTGCTGGACGTGCTGGACATCGTCTTCGGCGGTCGCGACGAGGTGCGCCGTCGCCACCCGTACTCGTTCCTCATCACGCCGGTCTCGCCGCTCGTGATCGACGCCGGCTGCACCGACAGCTGGCTGGCCCTGCGCGGCTGGGACATCCCGGTGGCGGTGCTGCCCATGCCCATGATGGGTACCACGGCGCCGGGCAGCCTGGTCGCGACCGTTCTGCTGGCCGCCATCGAGACGCTCGGTATGCTCTGTCTCACGCAGGCCGCCGAGCCCGGCACGCCCTTCATCTGCGCCGCGCTCCCGGTGGGCATGGACCCGCGCAGTGGGCGCTACACGAGCAACACCTTCCACCCCGTGCTCAGCGCGGCCTGCACCGAGATGGCGCGCTTCTACGGCCTGCCGGTGATGGGGTCGGGCAACGGGACAGACGCCTTCATCCCCGGCGCGCAGACTGGCTACGAGAAGACGCTGAGCTCGCTGGTCGGCTCGCTCGCGGGCCCCGATCTGCTGGTCGGGCCCGGCAGCCTCGGCGGCGCGATGATCTTCAACCTGGAGCAGGTCCTCGTGGACGTCGAGATCTTCCGCATGTGCGAGTACGGGCGGCGAGGCATCCCGGTGAGCGACGACCTGTGGCTCGACGATGCGATCGCCCGGGTCGGGCCGGGAGGCAACTTCATGTCGGAGCGCACGACGCGCGCGAATCTGCGCGCCGGCGAGTGGTTCCATCCGGGACTCGGCGTGCGCGACTCGTACGACGCGTGGGACGCGGCCGGCAGACCATCGCTGCTCGGCGAGTCCCGTCGCCGTGCGGACGAGCTGCTCGCCGGGCGCGAGGAGCTCCCGCTCGGCGAGGACGTCGAGCGGGCACTCGCCGACCTGCTGCGCAGGGCACGGGAGGCAAACGCGACCTGACGCCGGGCAGCGTGCCCGGACGAGCAAGGGGAGGACGGCCATGCACCTCGCCACGAGAACGAAGCTGCTGCTCATCGCCGCGGTACTGCTGACGGCCGCTCTCGTTGGGCCGGGGGGAGGCGCTCTCGCCTCCGGCTCGAGCCCGTCCCCGGCCGGCACGGTCGTGATGAGGATGGGCTGGACCAGCGACCCGGACAGCCTGAACCCCTTCGTCGGCTGGGCATCCGCCTCGTTCGAGGTGTGGTCGCTCAACTACGACCAGCTCGTGGGCTGGGATCCCGAGGACTTCAGTTCGACGGATACCGGGTTGGCGACCAGATGGGACGTGTCTCCCGACGGCAAGACGTACACCTTTCACCTGCGCGAGGGCGTGAAGTGGCAGGACGGCGAGCCGTTCACCGCCGACGACGTGGCCTTCACCTACAACTACATCGTCAAGAACGACATGTACGCTTTCAGCATCGCCACGACCGGCATCAAGGAGGCTCGCATCGTCGACCCGCTGACCGTGCAGATCGTGTGCAGCGAGCCCAAGGCCGACCTGCTGCGCATCTGGATCCCCATCCTGCCCAAGCACATCTGGGCGAACGTCCCCCCGAAGACCGCCGGCGAATTCGTCAACAAGACGCCGATCGTTGGCACCGGTCCCTTCCAGTGCGTGGAATTCAAGAAGGGCGGCTTCGTGCGCATGGTCGCCAACGAGGACTACTACCGAGGGGCGCCGCACCTCGACGAGATCATCTTCCAGACGTACCAGAACCCCGACACCATGACCGCCGACCTGAAGTCGGGAACGATCGACGCTGCGCAGGGCGTGCCGCAGGCGCAGTTCGCGAGCCTGTCTCGCACGGACGGTCTGCAGGCGGTCGCCTACAACTACCGCAACTGGGACTACCTCTGCTTCAACTGCTACACGGGCGCCGGGTCCAGGGGCGCTCCCGTCCTCAAGGACGAGCGCTTTCGTCAGGCCCTCAACTGGGCGATCGACCGGGAGAAGCTGGCGCAGATCGCCTGGGCCGGCTTCGCCGAGCCTGCCACGACGATCCTTCCGCCGGGCCAGTGGAGCGACCCCGACTACCATTGGCAGCCGCCGGCCAACGCCGCGTACGACTACGACCCCGCCGAGGCCGGGCGGTTGCTGGACACGGCGGGCTACCGGGACGCGAACGGCGACGGCGTCCGCGAGGCAGGCGGCAAGCCGATCGTGCTGCGCCTGTGGGCCGACACCGACAGCGTGGAGCACCAGTCCGAGGCGCGCCTGATCGCCGGCCAGCTGGGCGAGGTGGGCATCCGCGCGAAGCTCGAGATCGGTGACATGGGCGTCTGGGAGAGCATGGTCTGGAACTACGAAGGCGACGTCTACGCCCCCGACTACGACCTCTTCGTCTCCGGGTGGGACGGCTACTTCGACCCGGGACAGACGCTCAGTACCTTCACCGCCGGCCAGGTGGAGGGCTGGAACGAGCCCTGCTGGGTGGATGCGGAGTTCGACCGCCTCTGCGCCGAGCAGGCGGTCACGCTCGACGCCGCCGAGCGCCAGAAGATGATCTGGCGCATGCAGGAGCTGATGTACACGCAGACCCCCGAGATGGTGCTCACGTACCCTCAGTACCTGCAGGCCTACAACACGGCCAAGTGGACGGGCTGGACGCGGATCATGGGCGGCAATGGCCCGGCGTTCTTCGTCTCTCAGCCCGACACCTATCTGAACCTGCGACCGGTCTCGGCGGGAGACTCAGGCGGCGGCTCGACCCTGTGGATCGCCGCCGTCGCGGCGGTGGGGCTGGTGGTCGCCGGGGTCGCCGTCTGGCTGGTGCTCCGCCGCCGGGAGAGGGCGGTCGAGCAGTAGACACGATCAGCCGCGCGCTCGGCGATGCTCCGGTGGAACAGGCCGCCGGCCTCGGTGAGTGGGAGGCCACGGCTCAGTGGCCCGAAGGCGCGGCGGCGTGGTTCGAGATCGCCCGGTACGGGCTGCTGGCGATCTGAGGCCGGCTACTTGAGCGGCCGCCGGCCGGTGACGCGCTCGAGCGTATCCACGTCGGAGCCGGCGAGATAGGCGAGCGCGGCGTCGTCGCCGAGTGCGAGCGCCTCAGCGGCGTCGGCGATGCCGGCGCGCAATGCGTCGGAGTGGCGCGCCGTGTACTCGCTGACGGCGCGGCCCACAAGATCGGCTTGGCTGCACTTCAGCAAGGCAGCGGCGATGCGGACTTGTTCTTTGGTGTCTGCGCTCACCTTGATCGGGGATGCGGTCATGATCGAGCCTCATATCGGTGGTTGATGGTACTCGGGTACCTCAATCGACAGCATACAGCAGCTCTTGAGAGCGCGAAACTCGTGGGCTTGGCGGTAGGCGACCTGTAGACTGGGACACGATCTGAGACGCGCGGTGGCGGAGCCGCAGGCTGCGCGTCACCACCGCGCGGGAGGTCGCATGGCTGCACCAGATGCCGTTCTCGAGCTGGTCGAGCGCTTTGCGCGCAACCGCGTGCAGTACCTGAACCCCGCCTACAACGAGACCCAGGTGCGGCGCGAGTTCCTCGACCCGTTCTTCGCGGCGCTGGGCTGGGACGTCGACAACGCTGCCGGCCACGCCCAGCAGTACAAGGACGTCGTGCACGAGGACGCCATCAAGGTCGGCCTCGACAGCCGCGCCCCCGACTACTCGTTTCGCATCGGCGGCCAGCGCAAGTTCTTCGTCGAGG
>JBAXRL010000106.1:0-8268 GCA_037131205.1 Actinomycetes bacterium
GCGCACGTGAGGGCGCGCACGTGAGGGCGCGCACGTGAGGGCGCGCACGTGAGGGCGCGCAGATGAAGCGCCTTGGGCTGATCGTCAACCCCGTCGCCGGGGTCGGCGGCCGGGTAGGCCTGAAGGGCAGCGACGGGGCGCGGATTCTGCGCCAGGCGCTCGCGCTGGGCGCCGTGCGCGACGCACCGCGGCGCGCCCGGCTGGCGCTCGCGCGCCTGGGGCGCGTGCGTGACCATGTCGAGGTCGTCACCTGGCCGGGGGAGATGGGTCAAGATGAAGCACGCGCGAGCGGCTTCGAGCCGCGCGTGCTGGGCACGTTCCGCGGCCGCCCCACCTGGGCGGCCGCGGAACGCAGTCACGGCCATGACGAGGCCGCTCTGGGCGCGGCCGGCGAGTTCGTGCTCACGTCGCCGGCCGACACCGAGCAGGCGGCCCGCGAGCTTCTGGCCGCCGGCGTCGACCTGATCCTCTTCGCCGGCGGCGACGGCACGGCGCGCAACATCTGCAACGCGGTGGGCCAACAAGTACCCGTGATCGGCGTGCCGGCCGGCGTCAAGATCCACTCCGCCGTGTACGCCACGACGCCGGCCGCCGCCGGCGACGTGGCGGCGCTCTTCCTCCACGAGCGCCCGGCGGCCGTGCGCCTCCGCGAGGGGGAGGTCATGGACATCGACGAGGAGGCCTTTCGCGAGAACCGCGTCTCGGCGCACCTCTACGGCTATCTGTCGGTGCCGTATGCCCGCGGGCTCACGCAGAGCGCCAAGGCCGGTGGGGTGGCCGGCGAGGAGCGCGCGCTGAACGACGTCGCCACCGACGTGATCCGCGACATGAGCCCGGGCGCCCTGTACATCCTGGGCCCGGGCACGACGACGCGCACGATCATGACCCGCCTCGGCCTCGAGAAGACGCTGCTCGGCGTCGATGCCGTTCTGGGCGGGGCTCTCGCCGGCAAGGACGTCACCGAGGAGGATCTGCTGCGCCTCCTGGATGCGCACCCCGAGGCGCACATCGTGGTCACCGCGATCGGCGGCCAGGGCCACATCTTCGGGCGCGGCAACCAGCAGATCAGCCCGGCCGTGATCCGCCGCGTGGGCACGGCCGCGATCACCGTCATCGCCACGCAGACCAAACTGCTGTCCCTGGAGGGCCGACCTCTGCTCGTCGACACCGGCGACCCCGCCCTCGACGCCGAGCTGTGCGGCTACGCCAAAGTGGTCAGCGGACTCGGCGAACGCACGATGTACAAGGTCGGCGCATAGACACACGTTCCCCCCTTCCCTAGACGCTCGTCCCATCGCCCTTTGGGCGCCGAGCGCCGAAGCTTTTGGGACGGGTGGCAATGAGGCCGCGAACTTGTGAGGCGACGTTGAGCGACTGGGCGAAGATGTTGATGGAGGATCAGGGTCCCTCCCCGGATGGGCTCGGGCAGGAGTACTGGATGACGCCGCAACTGCCCTACGAAGTGCGCCGGCGCATCGAGATCGTCTTCGAGGTGCTGTCGCACCTGCCTCTCAAGCAGCCCGTGGCCGTGGTCTCGGCGGCCGGCAAGACGATCGCCCTCAACACGCCGCTGCTCGAGCTCGTGGGCGGCGCGAGCGGCGATCTGCTGGGGCGCCAGTGGTCCAGCGTCATGCCCGCCTGGCCCGAGCGCGCCCGCGGCTTTCGCCGCGAGGGCGAGCAGGTCTTCGAGGAGCACCTCGGCCGCCCCGACAGTGAGCGGGTCTGGGTGCGCGTCTCCCTGGGGCCGGTCGCCGAGCGCGGCGAGCCCCAGGCGATGGCCTACGTGCTCTTCGTCAGCAAGCCGGACGTGGAGACCATCGACCACGACGAGGTCCGCCGCCTGCGCAAGAGCCTGCAGCTGCTGGCCGACATGCAGACCGACTTCGTCGTCGAGGTCGACCGCGACGGCGTGATGACGTTTGTGAGCCCGTCGTTCCGCCGCGCCGTGGGCGCGGCGGAGAAGGAGCTCGTGGGCCACGAGTTCATGTCACGGGTGTGCATCGACGACCGCGCCGCCGCGCAGTCTGCGCTCGAGGAGGCGCTCAAGCCGCCGTTCAGCGGCGAGATGAGGGCGCGCCTCGCCGCCGAGCCGGGCAAGGCGCTGGCCTGGCAGATCGACGCCGTCATCGGCGACGGCATCGTGGGCCTCGACCTGGTGGGGCGCGCCGAGGCCGCGGAACGGCCGGCGGAGCCGGCTGCCCCGGCCGTCGCCGCGGAGCCCGCGGCCGACGCCGCGCCGTCCGCGCCGCCGACCCCGGAGGACCCGCGTCTGGCGGCGATCCGCGAGCGTCTCGAGGCGCTGACTCCGGGTGACCAGGACGGCCTCATGGCGCTGGCCAGGGCGGTGGCCGACGCGGCAGGCGCCGAGTGCGTGCTGTACAACGTCATGCACGGCGACGCTGTGGAGACGGCGGTCGGCTGGCGCCTGCCGCCGTCCTGAGCCGGGCGCGCGGCGGCTCATTCGCGCGCCGACACTGCCGGGTCGCCAGAGCGCGGCCCACGTGCACGGCGCCGCGGCTCAAGATCTCCGCCGGCCCTGATCGGCCGGGAAACCTTGACGAGGGGACCGGCCGGTAACGAGGATAAGGGCTCAGACGGATCCCACCTGACGCCGCCGAGCATGCTGCTCGCCGTCCGCCGGACGAGACTCGAGGAGTCGTGGCAAGAATGGGGTGGTTCGTGGAACAGCCTGCATCCACAGTGTTGAGTGAGAGCGAACGCGCGTTCGTCCACGAGAAGACACTGTGGGTACTGGAGAACGTCGGCGTCTCGATCCCTTCAAAGAGAGCTCTCGACCTGCTGGCCAAAGGCGGCGCCGCAGTCGACCGCGAGCGTCACCTGGCGCGCTTGCCGCGGCAACTGGTCGAGCACTGCCTGAGCAGCGCTCCGGGCACTGTGTTGCTGGCCGCCCGCGACTCGTCCCACGACATCGAGCTTGGCGGCGGGAGCCGCCTGGTGTGCTGCGCGGACGGCGAGGGCACGCTGATCGCGGACGATGATACGGGGGCCATCCGCGACGCGACAGTCGACGACATGCGCGACGTTTGCCGTCTGTACGACGCCTTGCCGGAGATCGACTTCCTCTGGACCTCACTGGCGGCGCCGTCGCTCGATCCCGTGGTGGCTCCTCTGGTGGTCGACGCCATCGCGCTTCGTGCGTCGTCCAAACACCTGCAGAGCGTGTCTCCCAAGACGCCGCGCATGGCGCCCACCCTCGTGGCGATGCTCGAAGCTGTGGCGGGCGGTTCTCTCTTCGAGCGTCCCATCTACTCGTTTCTGCATTGCACGGTGTCTCCGCTGCAGCACGATCCGCACGTGACCGAGGCGAGCCTCGATCTCGTCAGGAACGGCGCCACGGTCTGCCTCACCTCGATGCCGCAGATGGGATCGACCGCGCCGCTGAGCGTCACGGGCATGTCCGTCGTCATCATGGCCGAGTTGCTCTCGGGGGTCGTCCTGTTCCAGCTCGCGCACCCCGGGTGTCGGCTGGTCGCCGAACCCATGCCGGCCGCCACGGACATGCGTACCGGTCAATACCTGGGCGGAGCGCCGGAAGTCGCTCTCGCCAACCTGGTGTGCGTCGAGATGAGCCGCTTCTACGGCCTCCCCACGATCGGCAGCGGCAGCACCACCGATGCCAGGGGCGTCAACTTCCAGGCCGGCGTGGAGGGCATGCTCCTGTGGCTGTCCGTGGCGCTGGCCGGCGCCGACGGGCTGGTCGCCAGTGCATTCTTCAACGGCAGTCGCGTTCTCTCCCCGGCCAAGGCGGTCCTCGATGCCGACGCCATCGGGATGCTGCAGCGCTTCATGAGCGGCGTCGTCGTAGAGGAAGAGGCCGCTCTTCTGGACGACATCGCCGAGGTCGGCCCGGGAGGTCACTTCCTGGGACGCCGCAGCACGCGGACGAGGGCGCGGTCCGGCGAGCTCTTCCAGCCGCGCGTCTTTCACCGCGAGCGGTGTGAGGGCCACGTGGACACGGCGCTGATCGCGGACGCCGCGACGCGGGCTCGTGAGATCCTCGCCGGGCATCACGTCGAGCCGCTGCCGGAGGAGGTCGACAGGCTCATCGACCTGGCGATCGGGGAGTACCGGGCAACGGTCGCGTGAGCCGCTCGGAGCATGGCATGCCGAGCGCAGGCTGCGAGGCGGTGGCGTCGCGTGGAAGGCGGATGGGAGGTTGTGGATGAGCAGTGAGAGTCGGATCCCGACACGGATGGGTGACGGGGAGCTGGTGTACATGACCCGCAGCGAGATCCGCGCGGATCTTGAGGCGGGCACGGAGGCGGCGGCGCGGCGCGCGAAGACGCCGCCGCTGACCGAAGACGAGCTGGAGCACCTGCTCGACATCTATGGGTCGCCGGCCCGCTTCACCGGCGTCGACATCGGCGCCGAGGTAGTGCTCTCGTACGACGGCTCGGGCATGAAGACCATCGCCTCGCGGCGCCAGGACCTGCAGATCTACGAGCAGTGGTTCGGGGCGGACACCATCGAGCTGCACCACGTCGACTACTCGTTCAAACCGGTCAAGGCGATCGCGCCTTTTGAGGCGCAGGAGATGCACGACGTTCTGCTGCGCACCGTCGCGCCGGTCCAGTACGGTGCGCAGCCGAACCTCGGCCTGTACTCAAAGCCCGACGGCCCGTGCGACAACTGGTCGGAGCTCCTGCCGCTGACGCTCATCGCCGAAGCGCGAGCCGCTCAGGAAGAGGCGGTCCCCATGGCCGTCAAGGACATGGTCTACGTGTGTGAGGCGATGTACGAGGCCGGCGCCGATGGGGTCGATCTCGACACCTCCGCGGCGGCGGGGGACGCCGACTTTCTGGCCACGCTCCTGGCCGTTGAGGAAGTGCGCCGCAGGTGCCCGGAGATGGGCATCGAGGTCGGCATGTCGGGCGAGTTCGTCCTCGGGATGCACGGCGAGGTCGAGTACGACGGTGTCCGGCTGGCGGGCCTGTGGCCGCGCGAGCAGATGAAGCTGGCGGCGCGGGCCGGGGCGACCATCTTCGGACCGGTCGTCAACGTCACGACCGGCAAGTCCTGCGCCTGGAACATCGCCCGCGCCTGCACGATCGTGAAGCCGTGCGCCGCTGAAGCCACGATCCCGATCCACATGAACGTGGGCATGGGCGTGGGCGCCGTGTGCATGACCAAATACCCTCCGGTGGACGCGGTCAGCCGCGCCTCGCGCGCCTGCGTCGACATCCTCAAGGTGGACGGCTTGTAGGTGGGCTCCGGCGATGCCTACGGCATGCCTTGTGCACACACGATGGCGTCGGGGATGGGAGGCATGCGAGCTGCTGGAGATCTGGTAGGTCGCATGCAGATGACCCGGGGCATGAGATTGCCGGAGGCCAAGGCGCACGTGGCGGAGAAGCTGGGTGTGTCGCCGCCGGACTTGTCGGACCCGGTCATCATGAACGAGATCCGCGAGAAGCTTGGCTTCGGGCGGATCACCACCTTCGAGATCAGCCACCCGACCCAGCCTGTGGCCATCGAAGCGAAGTTCAACATCGAGGAGGCGCTCGGCGTACCGATCAACAGCGTGCGGCGCTTCGCAACGAGACGCGTACGCGGTGCGCCGCAGAGCGAGCGCGCCCGCCCGAACCGGAGGTGATGCGACGTGGTGGACGCCGAGATCGCGCGCCTGGTCAAGCGCACGGTGAGCGGCATCCCCGTGAGCGACGAGACGCTGGCCATCGACGACATCGTCGGCGTCGGTTCGTGCGGCGACTTCTTCAGCCTGGACGCGACCCTCAAGCACATGCGCGACCACAGTCAGCCAGAGCTCATCGATTGTCGCGTGCGAGAAGACCGGGTGACCGGCGGCTCCACGGACATGTACGCGCGGGCACGCGCCAAGGCACTGCGGATCCTGCGTGAGCATCGTCCGCCGCCGCTCCCCGATGAGGCGACGACGCAGATCGCGCGCATCATCCACGAGGCCGAGGCCGAGCTCACGCGCTGAAAAACCTTCACCGCTGCTAACTTGACACTGGAGAGCAGCGTCAAATGTTATACAATATCACTCACCGGGCGCCTGCGGAGGGTTCTGGTCGTGTGACCGCAGGCGCGAACGCGTCACCTCAAGGAGAAGGAACAGCATGAAGGTCCTCATCGTCGGTACCGGCGGCGTCGGCGAGTCCATGGCCCAGATCGCGAAGCGTCGCGACCCCAAGGGCGAATGGCTCGAGAAGATGATCCTCGCCGACTACAACCTCGGGAAGGCGCAGGCCGCCGTCGACAAGCTCAAGGATCCGCGCTTCGTCGCCGAGAAGGTCGATGCGAGCGACCCGGACGACGTCGCGGCGCTCGCCAAGCTCGCCGAGGTAGACATCATCTGCAACATGTGCGCCCCCGAGTTCAACCCCATGCTCCTGCAGGCCGCCCTCAAGGCGCAGACCCACTACCTCGACACCGCCATGACCGTGTCCGAGCCGCTCCCGGGCGGCGAGATCGGTCCCTGCGGCGTCAAGCTCGGCGACAGGCAGTTCCCCCTCGACCCCGAGTTCGTCAAGATCGGCAAGCTGGCTCTGTCCGGCTTCGGCGTGGAGCCCGGCATGGCCGATCTCTACGCGCGCTACGCCGCCGACCACTTCTTCGACGAGATCGACGAGATCGGCATCCGCGACGGCTCCAACCTGGAGATCCCCGGCGCCAAGGGCATCAGCTTCGGCTTCTCGATCTGGACGACCATCGAGGAGTGTACGCAGCCAGCCATCATCTGGGAGAAGGACAAGGGCTGGTACACGGTCGAGCCGTTCGCCGAGCTCGAGAAGTTCTTCCTCCCCGAGGGCATCGGCGAGGTCGAGGTCGCGCACGTGGAGCACGAAGAGGTCATCTGCCTGGGTCGCTCCGAGGCGCTCCTCAAGGGCAACAGAAAGGCCACCTTCAAGTACGCCCTCGGCGACGAGTTCATGCAGGCCATGGACATCTTCAAGTCGGTGAACATCGACTCCAAGGAGCCCATCGACGTGAAGGGCGTCCAGGTGGCGCCGCGCGACGTCATCGCCGCCGCCGCCCCCGACCCCAACGAGATCGGCAAGAAGTACATCGGCCAGACGGCCGCCGGTACCTGGGTCAAGGGCAGGAAGGACGGCATGGGGCGCGAGGTCTACCTCTACCAGGTCGCCGACAACCAGGAGTGCGTGCAAAAGTACGGCACCCAGGTCGTCGTCGCCCAGACCGCCTTCACGCCCGTCGTCATCCTCGAGCTGCTCGGCACCGGTCGGCTGCAGGGCTTCAAGGGCAACCCCGAGGCGGGCGTGCACGTCCCCGAGGAGTTCCGCGCCGACGAGTTCGTGGGCCTCATGGAGGCCTACGAGTTCCCCGGCGGCCTGCTCGAGATGGACTCCGAGTACAAGCGCCGCGGCGACTTCAAGGGTCTCACCGCGCCGCTCGGCAAGTAACACCCGCGCCGCACGAGTCGCAAGCCCACGGCCGGCCGCCTCCCTCGAGGCGGCCGGCCGTTTCTCTCGGCGCGTCCCGCGCGTGCGCCGACAGGGGCGCCTCCTGTGCGCGCGCCGAGCGTCGCGCTATACTCGGGGCACACAGCCGGTCGATCTTCGGGGCGCCCTCGTTGTCTCGCGTCCGCCCCGCCGCGACCGGCGCTTCGGGCGGCGGCCGTCGGGCCGCCGCGGGGACGATCCAGGGGGACCTCGATGACTCACCCCGTTCCGCCACTCGGCAGTCGCCTTCGTCTGCAAGCGCTCCTCCTGCTGCTGGCCGCCGCGGTCCTTGGGGCCGGCCTCGTGTGGGGGCTGGGCGGGGCGCTCGCCGCCGACCCCAGCCCCTCGCCCTCCGCCGACACCATCACGCTGCGCATCGCCTGGACCAACGACCCCGACAACCTCAACCCGTTCATCGGCGCCGAGACCTCGTCCTACGAGATCTGGCTGCTCAACTACGACTTCCTCGTCGGCTACAGTCTCGATCTGGAGCCCACTCCCGACCTCGCCACCTCGTGGGAGGTGTCCGCCGACGGCAAGGTGTGGACCTTCCATCTGCGCGAGGGCGTCACCTGGCAGGACGGCGTGGCGTTCACGGCCAAGGACGTGGCCTTCACGTACAACTACATCATCGACAACCAGATGGGCGCCTACTCGAGCCTCACGACGTTCATCGACAAGGTCGTGGCCGTCGACGACACTACCGTCGAGATCAGGTGCAGCAAGCCCAAAGCCAACATCCTGCGCACCTGGATCCCCATCCTGCCCGAGCACATCTGGGCGCAGGTCAAGCCTGCTTTCGCCGGCGCCGGCTACCGCAACA
>JBAXRL010000107.1:0-8259 GCA_037131205.1 Actinomycetes bacterium
CCTCTCCGCTGCACTCCTCGCCGGCCTGGTTGCTGGCGCTGCCGGTGTGCCTGGCGACGATGTTCCTCGTCGCCGGGATCGCCGTGGGCGGCAGCCGCCTGGATTCGCTGGGGCACTCCGCGCTCCAGGCCTACGAGGGCCGGCACGCGACTCTCAGCGCCGTGCTTACCGACCTTCCGGCGGCCAAAGACGATCAGGTCACGCTCGCCGTGGCCGTCCGGGCCGTGGACGGCGCGCCTCTCGCCGAGCCCGCCCACCTGCGCCTGCGGCTGGAGGACGGAGAGCCCTTCGTGCTCGACTCGTGCGGCGCCCTCGTGGAGGGCGCCGTCATCGAGCTGGACTCCGTGAGCGTCGAGCCGCTGCCTCCGCCGCGGCCCGGGGCCTTCGACTACGGCCGGTATCTGCGCCGCCGCGGCGAGCACGTCACGCTCGAGGGCCGCTTCGCGGACCTGCGCGTCACGGGGCGCCGCGGCGGCCTCCAGGGGGCCATCGACCGCCTGCGTCTGGCCTCCCGCGCGCATCTGCGCGTGGGCGTGCACCCCCCCGTGAGCGAGGTGCTCCAGGGCATGGTCCTCGGCGATGACGAGGGCGTCGACCAGGCTTCCATCGACGACTTCCGGCGCAGCGGCCTGCTGCACATCATGGCCGTCTCCGGCGAAAACGTCATCCTGCTCTGCAGCATGTGGGCGTTCGCCTTCTCGCTGCTCGGCATCCCGCGCCTCGTGCGCACCACGCTCCTCGTGCCCGTCGTCGCCACCTACGTGCTGCTCACCGGGGCGTCGCCGTCCATCGTGCGCGCCGGAGTCGCCGGCATCGCCGGGCTGCTCGCGGTGCTCGCCTCCCGGCCCACCGACGGCTGGCTGCTGTGGCTGGTCCCGGCGGCGTGGCTGCTCACGCGCAACCCCAGCAACCTCTTCGACGTCAGCTTCCAACTGTCGTTCGGCGCCGTGGCCGGGCTTCTGCTCCTGGCGCGGCCGCTCACGCGGCTCTTCGGGTTTCTGCCCGGACCCCTGCCGCAGCAGGTCGGCATCACCACCGCCGCGAGCCTGTCCACGGCGCCCGTCTCGATGCTCACCTTCGGCTCCGCCTCGCTGGTCAGCGTCCCGGCCAATATCGTCGGGGGCTTCGTGTTGGGCCCCATCATGTTCGTCGGCATGCTGTCGTTGCTCCTCGGATTCGTGGGTAGCTGGCTGTCGGCCCCGCTGAACGTGGTGGCGGGGCTCTTCATCGGGTTTCTCATGGAGGTCTCGAAGCTCTTCGGCAGACTGCCGTTCGCGGTGTACGAGTGGCGGGGAGTGAGTCTGAGGTTGCTCCTCATCCTGGCGTTCAGCGGAGAGCTGGCGGTCGTCGCCGGGCTCGCGGCGCGCGCCGGCGGTGGTCTTGTGGCCTACGTCCGCGATCCTCGCCGGCGGACGACGCTGGTGGCCGCGACCGCGGGCCTCGCGGCGGCCGTGCTTCTGCTCGCGCCCATGCCGGCGGCCCCGCCGCGCCTGCCCACGCTGACGTTCCTCGACGTCGGCGAAGGCGCGGCGACCCTGTTCCAGGCGCCCGGCGGCCCCACCGTGCTCATCGATGCGGGCCCGGCTCCGCTGGCCCGCACCCTGCGCGCTCATGCGGTCCAGCGCATCGACCTGCTCGTGCTCTCCCACGGCCACGCCGACCATGTCGCCGGCCTCGCGGACGTCGTGGGGAGCTTTCCGATCACCACGGCGCTGCTCCCTCGGCCTCCGGCGACGTCGGCGGCGCTCGAGGCCATCGCCGCGAGGCTGACGGCGGCGGGCGCCGAGGTGCGCTGGTGCGAGGCGCCGGTGGAGGTCGCGGGCGCCGGCTGGAGCCTGCGCGTGCTGCCCACCTCGCCCCCCGAGGGCGAGAGCGGCAACCAGAGCGAGAACGACACGGCTCTGGTGGTGCTCGCCGATCTCGGCGGCGACCGAGCGTTGGTGACGGGCGACGCCGAAGGTGAGGTGCTCGAAGGGCTCGATCTGCCCACGTGCACAGTCGTCGAGCTGCCCCACCACGGCAGCCGCGGCGGCCTCGACGAGGCGCAGCTGGACGCCCTCGCCCCGACTCTGGCGGTCATTTCGGTGGGCGCCAACACCTACGGTCACCCCACCCCCGAGATGCTGGACCTCCTGGCGGCGGGTGGCGTCCCCTGCGCGCGCACCGACCAGCGCGGCGAGATCGCCTTGACGGCCGCGCCGCGCGGCCTCGAGGTCAGGGTGACCCGCGGTGGGTAGTACGGCGGGCGGCGCTCAGAGCGGTTCGCGCAGCGGGCGATGTGGCTCGCGCCGCCGGCGGCGGAGCGCGCGCCGCGGCTCGCCGCGCGCGTCAGATCTCGCGCCGCGAGAAGCGCCACACGGCGGCGGCCAGGCAGGCGGCGCTCAGCGCGATGCCCGTCGCGACCGGCGCCTGCCACTGCGCCGGCCCGCCGTTCAAGACGGCCTGAGCCGCGGGCATCAGCCCCGCCGGTGTGAGGCGGCTCGTGGCCTCGAACTGGGCAAGGACGGCGAACGAGGCGTACACGCCGATGCCGGCGCCGGCCGCGGCCGCCGGCGCCGACAGCACGGCGCTCAGCAACACCATCGCGCTGAGGATCACAATGGCGTACACGAACCACAGGGCCACGGCGACGACCGCCTCCGACGCCGGCCCAACGCCCAGCAGCGCGGCGGTAAGAGCGATGCAGAGCGCCGTCCCGGCAACGGCTGCGACGGCGATCACGAGGAGCTGGGACAGCCACTTCGCGAGCACGAAGGCGCCTCTCGACAGCGGTTTGGCCAGCGCCAGGGCGGCGGTGCCGCTGCGCACCTCCGCGCTGACGATGCCGCCGTAGGCGATCACGAGGGCGAACATCACGAGCTCCCCGAGGTTGCCGAGGTACTCGATGTAAGCGGCCGCGGCGGTCGGATCGGGCACGGAGATCGCGAAGCCCTGTTGCATCCCGCCGAGTCGGTCCACCAGCGTCGGCATGAGGAAGGTGATGAGCGGTGACGACAGCGCCGCGAACAGGATGAAGGCGGGCAGCACCCAGATGCGCCAGGTGTGCACGGTCTCGCGCAGCTCTTTGCCGAGGAACGCCCCGAAGCCCCTCATCGGCGTTCTCCCTCCACCAGGTCGACGAAGACGTCCTCGAGGCTCAACTCGTCGCTCTCGAGGCGGCGCAGCGCCAGCCCCAGGCGCGCGACCAGCGCGGGCAGCTCGCGCTGCGCCGTCTCGAGGTCGTCGGTGGCCAGGCGCAGGCCGCCGTCCTCGGCGACTTCGATGGCGCGCAGCCAGGCGGCGCCCTCGAGCGCCGCCGCGAGGCGCTGCGGCTCGTCCACCTCGACGGCCAGGCGGCTGAGGCCGCCGCGCCGCAGACGGAGCTCGTCGATGGGCGCGTGCGCGGCCACCCGCCCGTGGTCGATGATGGCCACGGTGTCGCAGACGCGCTCCACATCGGCGAGGATGTGCGTCGAGAAGAACACGGTGGTGCGGCCGCGCAACGCCGCGACCATGTCGAGCACTTCGCGGCGGCCGATGGGGTCGAGGGCGCTGGTGGGCTCGTCGAGCAACAACAGGCGGGGAGCGTTGACCAGCGCCTGGGCCACGCCGAGGCGCTGCTTCATGCCGCGCGAGAAGCCGCCGATGCGCGTGCCCACCTCGGTGAGGCCGGCGAGATCGAGAAGCGCGGCGACGCGCGCCTCGAGGACGTCGCCGCGCAGCCCGAAGAGGCTGCCCGCGAAGCGCAGGTACTGGGGCGCGGTCATCCACTTGTAGAAGGCCGGCACGTCGGGCAGAAAGCCGATCACGGCGCGCACGTCGCCGCCGGCCTCCGTAACGTCGTGCCCGAGTACCCGCGCCGCGCCGGAGGTGGGGCGCGCGAGCCCGGCGAGGATGCGCAGTGTTGTGGTCTTGCCGGCCCCGTTGGGGCCGAGGAAGCCGAACACGGAGCCCTCCGGCACGCTCAGCGAGAGGCCGTCGAGAGCCGCGGCAGTGCGGAAGACCTTGCACACGCCGCTGAGCTCGACGGCGGGCGCGCCGCCCTCGCCGGCGGCCGACCCGGCGGGCGCGCCGCCGTCAGGCCCGCGCGCGGGGGAGCCGGCGGCGTCGTAGAGCGCGGCGGCGGCGCGGGCGACGTGGCCGCCGCCGACCGCTTGGCCGGTGGGCGCCACCGTGGGCGCCGCGCGCACCCGCCCGATGACGAGGTACAGCGCCGGCCCGATCAACTGCACGAACAGGCAGAGCAGAAGCCACACCAGCCGGCTGCCGCCGGCCACCCGGTCGGCCGGGCGTCTGGCCAGGTCGATAAGCGCCCACGCGAGAAGGCCGAGCTCGACGACCACCAGAACCGCCAGCAGCGCCACGACGAGCGGCGATTCGGTCGAGACTGACGCGGCAACGAGGCGCACGGCCCTCCTCCGGGCGGCTGCGGCCGCGCGACGCGCGCGGCTACCGGAATCCTGGACGGCGCCCCCATCTGCGTCGAGCGCCAGAGGGGCGGGCCGTCCCGTGGACGGCCCGCCGCGGTGCTCTCGGCGGCCCATACGGGCCACCGCCGAGCGCCCGAACCTCGCGATCTGTCAGTTGACGACCCTATACGGGCGCATCATCTCGTTGTCTTCATGCTCGATGATGTGACAGTGCCACACGAACATCCCCGCGATGTCGAAGCGCGCCTTGATACGCGTGATCTCGCCGGGGTAGGCGATGACGGTGTCCTTGAAGCCGTACTCCCACGCGGCCGGCTGAAGCACGGCTCCTGCTCCGAGGTCGCCGTGCGGCGAGACTTCGGGGTCGACCACCTCGCGACTGACGACCTGGAATTGCACGAGGTGGACGTGGATCGGGTGGGCATCCGCGGTGAAGTTGTGGAAGGCCCATTGTTCGACTTGACCGCGTTTGACGGTCTCCGAGACCGGATCCATCCACTTCATCGGCGTCACCACTTTGGTGGCCGGGTTGTAGGTCCCGAGCAGAGCTTCCCGTGGGCCGAACGCCTCGCCGTTCGGGTCGAAGACGACGTTCTCCTTCTCGTCTTCCTCGACCTCCTTGACCTTGACGGTCATCGACATCATCTCGTTGAGGCTCAGGTCCCGTGACCTCACGGGAGCCCCGATCGGGGTGAGCTCGGGGAGCCGCAGCGCGGCCGGCGCGACGCTTGGGTCGGCCGCGTGCCGAGGGCCGACGCGGAACTGCATCACCTGGCCGGTGGTGTCCGGATTCGCCGGTTCGAACGCATCGCCCGGCTCGCCGCCGCCGAACGGCTCGTCCGGACCGAGATTCTCGAGCACGACGTGCGTGCCTTCCGGCACGCGGCTGAAATCAACGATTACGTCGGCGCGCTCGGCGGGAGCGATGAGCAGCTCCGTGAGACGCACCGGATTGGGAAGAAAGCCGCCTTCGGAGCCGATCTGCCAGAAGGGCATGCCATTGTCCAGCTTCAGAATGAGGAAGCGGGCCTGGCTGCCGTTCAGAAGGCGTAGACGGTAGCGGCTCTGCTCGACGTCCAGGTAGGGCCAGGTCTTGCCGTTGACGACGATCGTGTTGCCGAAGGTCTCCGGGTTCCAGATGGGTTCGATGTCGCTCTCCATGCCGCCGGGGACCATGTCCGGGATGAAGGGGATGCGCAGCTCACCCTCGCCGGGGAATTGAGGCTCCCGACCGGGGACGTTGAGGCCTTCGAAGAACGCCCGGTTGTCCGGGTAGAACAGCGAGCCATCGGACTTGAATGTACGGTCCTGGATGGCGATGGGGATCTCGCGGTACGTGAGGCCCGGCGCGTCTCCCCTCTGGGGCGCGGGGCCGGGCAAGGCGGCGCCCTTGAGATCGTCCGGCCCCCCACGCAGCAGGTAGAATCCGGCCGGGCCCGCGTACACGTTGACGCGGGTCATGCCGAGCGTGTGGTCGTGGTACCACAGGGTCGTGGCCCTCTGGTCGTTGGGATACTGAAAGATCGCGCTGCCGGGCTGCCACGTCGTGCCCCAGCGCTTCTCGAACTCCTTCTTGAACTGCTCGTAGTACGTACCGCCCGTGGCGTACCCGGCGGGGATGTTCCTGGCGTTCGGCAGGTACCAGGCCTCGGGAAACCCGTCGCTGTCCTGAGTCGTGTGCGCCCCGTGGACGTGGGTGACGATGGGCACGGGGCCCGTGTACGGGGCGGGGTCCATGCCGTGCTTGTCCGTGCCGCCCGGCCCGCCCGGCGGGTTGGCCCAGTGGAGGGTCTGGTCGACGGCGAGCAGGTGCGGCAGGTAGTCGCCGTTCTTGTCGACGAGGCCGTTGATCCACTTGACGCGCACGGCGCGATTGTAGCGCGCTTCTACGGTGAGCGCCGGGTAGTTCAGGGTGCCGCCCTGGGCCACGGGGAGCGGGTTCATCATCGAGGCGTAGCTCCACACCGTGGTTGGTCCGATGCCCGAGCCTGTAGACCAGGTCTGCGGAAGGATGTACTGCTGGAACTGCTTCATCGTGATCTCGTAGTAGTCGATGTTCCTGCCCTTGACCTTCTTCGTCCCCGATAGAGGCATCGCCGGCGGGATGACCAGCGGCTCCTGGTACTTCGGGATAGCCGTGGGATCGATCGTCCCGGCAGGCGTCTCAGCTCGGGCCGCGGACGCCAGGATGAGTGAGATGGTCATGAGGGCCAGGAGCATGATGCCTCCCGGCCAGCTCAAGCCGCGGATCTTGGTCGTCATCGTGATCTCCCCTCTCGTGGCTCCCTTGGACCCAAGTGCCCCTCGCGCCCGGAAACCCTGCTCTTCGCTGTCCTTCGCTCGATCTACTTCGCCGTCGTTCTACCCTCTCGTTCGATAAACACAACTAAATTAGTCCGATATTCGTTCACGAGCATCGCGGCGAGCCCGCGGGCGCTGCCGGCCGGCAGCGTGCTATCCTTCGGCCACCATGAGCGAACCAGCCCCCCTGAAGCCTGTCTACCTGATCGTCGGCAACGACCGGCCCAAGGTGCGACGCGCCGTTCAGCGGCTGCGCCGTCGGGTCATCGCCGAGAGCGGCAGCGACATCGACGTGGCGGCGTTCGAGGTGGAGAGCGTGAATACCGGCGCCGCGTTGCGCGCCGTGCGCGACGCCGCAGACACGCCCGGCTTCGCCCTCGGCACGCGTCTCCTTCTGGTGCTCAACGCCCACCACTTCAAGGTGAAGGAGCGCAAGGAGCTGATCGCCTACATCCACGATCCGATGCCCGGCACGTGCCTCGCGCTTGAGGCGGAGAAGTGGGCCAAGGACGACGCGCTGTACAAGACTGTCGTGAAGATGGGCGCCGTCCTCAGCTTCGACTTGCCGAAGAGGTACGAGATGGCCGGCTGGGTGCGCGAACGCGCCGCTGCCAAGCGGCTGCCGATGGGCGTCGCCGTCGCGCGGCATCTGCTTGACGTCTGCGGGGAGGAGCCGGGGCACAGCGAGCGCCTGGAACGCGAGATCGAGAAGCTGGCCCTGTACTGCCGCGGCGTCGAGGCTTTGGCCGAGGATGTGGACGCCGTCTGCACGCCCGACGACGAAGCACGCGTCTTCGATCTCATGGACGCGGTCGGCCACCGCGACCGCACGCGTGCCTTCGCGCTTCTCGAGACGATCTTCGCCTCCGGCGACCCCAAGGAAGACGCCAACCGCGTTCTCTACAGCCTGCTGCGCTACGTGCGTCAGCTCGAGGCCGCATGGCAGCTCGGCGCCAGCGACCAGGGGACGGCCGCGAAGCAGCTGGGTGTGCATCCCTTCACGGCCAGGAAGCTGCTTGAGCAGCGCAAGAACTACGACCGCCGCCGCTTCGACAAGGCCTACCGGGCGTTGGCGGTGGCGGAGCCCGGCATGCGCGGGCGCGCGCCGGCGACGCTCGAGACGGCGGCCGGCGTGAATCACAGCGACCGGCTGGTCGTCGAGCTGGCTTTGGCGCGACTGCTGTCGTAAGACGCCGCAGCGGGCGGGGCGCAGAGCGCCCCGCCCGCTGCGGCGTCTTCTTGTGGAAACGCTCCCTAGGAGAGCTGCGCGAGCGTGTGTGCGACGCGGCTCTTCTTGTGGGCGGCGTTGTTCTTGTGCAGGATGCCCTTGGCGGCGGCCTTGTCGATGCGCGACGTGAGGAACGTGGCCGTCTTCGCGGCCTCGTCGCCCTGCTGCTCGGCGACCTGCTCCTCGAGGCGCTTGAACAGCGTCTTGAGGCTCGACTTGGCGTGCCGGTTGCGCAGCCGCTGCTTGGCGGCCAGGCGGATGCGCTTCTTCTGCTGCTTGATGTTGGCCACGTGATCCCTTCGATCCGGGTGAAATCGTGAC
>JBAXRL010000108.1:0-8198 GCA_037131205.1 Actinomycetes bacterium
CCTAAGGGCCTATCCCGCCAGGTCTGCACGCACGGATACGCCCGTGGACACGTCGCGGATGCGGCCCCTCCCCGATTCCCACGTAGCTTGGCTACGAGGGAACCGTCTCGTGACCACCCCGCTCGGTCCACGAACGCCCCGCACACACATCCCTGGCGGGATAGGCCCTAACAATGGCTTCGAGCAGACTCGCCTTGCTCGCCGCTTATGCGCGGTGCGTTCGGCAGAGCGCATTGTCGGTCGTGCGCAATTCCGTGAACCCCAGTTCTGACTCGAAGGCGAAGCCGAGTGAAGACCTCAGCGTCGCGATCAACGACTTCGGCATCGATCTCGTAAAGGCGGCCGCCACGGACCCGGGCAAGAACGCGATTGTCTCCCCGGCATCGGTCCACGCGGCGCTGTCGATGACCGCGAACGGCGCGGACGGCGAGACCCTCGAGCAGATGCGGCATGTCCTCCATGTGGGCGAGATGACTGCGGCAGAGGCGAACGATGGGTGGGCATCTCTTCTCGGAGGGCTCGGTGATCGCAGCTCTGAGCAGACCCTCGAGATCGCAAGCTCCTTGTGTGCCCGCAAGGGCATCGCCTTCAAGGCGCCTTTCATCGGCGCGGACCGCGACTACTTCGGCGCTCAGGTCTCGACGCTCGACTTCACCAAGGACGACGTGCCCGGCGCCATCAACGGCTGGGTCTCGAAGAACACTCACGGCATGATCACCAGGATGATCCGTCAGACTCCGGCCAACGCAATCCTGTATCTCGCGAACGCCGTCTACTTCAAGGGGGAGTGGGTCTCGGGGTGCGCCCACGAGTCCACGTGCAAGCAGTCCTTCACCAAGCAGGACGGTTCGACGGTCGATGTCGACATCATGCACGAGTCGGGCTCGATGCCGTACGCGGAGAACGCGACCGTGCAAGCGACGAAGCTCCCCTACAAGGGCGGCGACACCGCCTTCTACGTCCTGTTGCCGAAGCCGGGCGTCAAGACCGGCGCGGCGCTGGACGGGCTGAAGGTCGCGGACTTCCGCGACCTGCGTCGGGCGATGGCTTCCGACGAGCCGACGCAGGTGATTCTCGGGCTCCCAAAGCTCGACGTGAAGTTCTCGGCGGACCTCCGCACGCAGCTGGCCGACCTCGGGATGCCGCGGGCGTTCGACGACGGGAGAGCTCAGTTCTCGAGCATGGCGGATCTCGATGTCCCGATCTGCATCGGCGGCGTTATCCACAAGACGAAGGTGAAGGTCGACGAAAAGGGCGCCGAGGCCGCCGCCGCCACGGTGGTCAAGGTGGTCACCGGAGCAGCGCCCGGGGTGGTCGAGATGAAGATGAAGCGGATCATCTGCGACCGGCCGTACCTCTTCGCCATCGTTGACGAGACCAGCGGCGCGATGCTGTTCCTTGGAGTAGTCAACGACCCGAGGAAGTAGAGCGCGGCGCCATGCCGAACAAGTGCATCAACTGACGCGCTCAAGCGCTGCGGCACTCCGTGAGCGCGAGGCGCGCAGGTTATGCACAGGCCGTGCGTTGGCGCCACCACCCGAAGCGTAATGTCGCCCTTGCACGGTAACCGTGTAAGCGGTAGTCTTGTTGTATGATCACCTCATTCGGGGACCGAGCGACGGACGATCTCTACCACGGTCGGCCGACTGTCCGCGTGCGGCGGTTCCCACGTGACGTGGCCGACGCGGCACTGGTGAAGATGGACTCGCTCAACGGCGCGGCCTCGACGCTTGACCTGCGCTCACCGCCGGGCAACCGGCTGGAGGCGCTCAGTGATGAGCTCAAGGGCTTCCACTCGATTCGCGTCAGCGACCAGTGGCGACTCGTGTTCCGCTGGCAGGGCAGCGACGCCCACGAAGTGCGACTGACCGACGACCACTGAAAGGAGGCTCGCCATGATCCCCGAGAACCGTATCCCCACCCATCCGGGCGTGATCCTCGCCCAGGAGTTCCTCGCCCCGTTGGGAATCTCGCAGGTCGCTCTGGCGGCGCATCTCGGCGTGCCGGTGCAGCGGGTCAACGAGCTGGTCCGTGGCAAGCGAGGCGTGACGCCCGCGACCGCTTGGCTTCTGGCCCAGGCGCTGGGCACCACGCCGGAGTACTGGGTCAACCTGCAGACGGCTCACGACCTGGCGCGCAGCAGGCCCGTCGAGCCGGTCGAGCCTCTCAAGGCCGCAAGCTGAGGCCTGGGGATGCTGACAAGGCGTTCGAGCTGGCTCGCAGAAGCTCAACGCAGGGATGGGGCGTGAGCGCTCGCAGCTCAACGCCCAGACGTTCAGGCGCACGGGCGCAGTCGTGGAAGGGTCAGCCGATGGTGGATACTGGGCTCTCAGGTCGGGTCGCGCTGGTGACCGGCGCGAATCACGGAATCGGCGCGGCGATAGCTGTGGCACTGGCCCGCGAGGGGGTGAGGGTGCTCGTCACGTACTTGCGCCAGAGTCCGGATGTTTACCGAGTTGCCCCCGAGGAAGCCGAGGCCGCAGCGAGTCCAGGACGCGCCTACTATGCTCGCGAGATCGCGCAGACGTCCGAAGCCGTGGAGGCCGAGATCGCTGCATTCGGCGGAGCATGTGCGGCTCGCGAAGCCGACCTCGCAGACCCGCAGTCCATCCCGCTGCTGTTCGACGCGGCGGAAAGCGAGTGGGCGGGTGTGGACGTTCTGGTGAACAATGCCGCGCTCGGCATCCCTGACACGTTTCTACCTGATTCGATCCTCGGCGATGATGTCAGGTTCGTGGACGAATACACTCTCAGGACCCTGAGTGTCGAGGGGCATGACGCGCACTTCGCCGTCAACAGTCGCGCGGTCGCACTGATGATCGCCGAGTTTGCGCGGCGCTGCATTGGGCGTGGTGGCACGTGGGGCCGCATCATCAACGTCTCCACCGACGGGTCCCACTGTCATCCGTCGAACGTTTCGTACGGTGCGAGCAAGCATGCGGCTGAGAGTTTCACCCGCTCTGCCGCTGTTGAGCTCGGTCCCTACGGAATCACCGTGAATGCGATTTCGCCCGGTGCGGTTCAGACCGGCTGGATGCCCCCCGAGCTCGAACGCGACGTCGCCGCCGGCTACCCGCTTCGCCGAATCGGGCGACCAGCGGACATTGCGGATGCAGCGGTCTTCCTGGCCTCGGAGCAGGCTGGGTGGATCACCGGACAGATTCTGCAGGTTGGTGGCGGAAATCGGATGTGAGCGGATAGACGATCGCGGCCCAGGGTTGGTGCTCGGACGTGGCAGCGAACAAGCGCATCAAGCTGACGCGCAAGAAGGTAGAGTTGACCTGAAAGGCATGTGGCGCGCAGCTTATGCGCCAATGCGTCAGGCGAACACCGCAAGCGGGAATCTTGCTGTTGACGTGCGTCACGTGACACGTTAGCTCTACCGCATGATCAAGACGTTCGCTGACAAGCGCACCCAGGAGATCTACGCCGCCGGAAAGGCGAAGCGGTTCGCTGCCGACCTCGCGAAGCGGGCCCGCCGGCGCTTGGAGTACGTGGACTACGCGTCCTCCATCGAGGACCTGCGAAGGCCGGAGAGCAATCGGCTTCACGCGCTGGGCGGCGATCGCCAGGGCCAGTTCTCCATCTCCATCGACGATCGGTGGCGCATCTGCTTCCGGTTCAAGGACGGGGACGCCTACGACGTCGAGGTCTGCGACTGCCACTGAAGGAAGGTATGAACATGGCAATCCCCAACACCAGAGAGCGCACCGTCCGGCCGACGCACCCCGGTGAGATGCTGCGTGAGGACTTCATGCCGGACTACAATCTGACGGTCGCCAGCATGGCGGATGCCCTCGGCGTCTCACGCCAGACCGTCAACGAGCTACTGCGCGAGCGTCGTGCGTTGAGCCCGGAGATGGCACTGCGACTCTCGCAGTTGTTCGGCAATTCGCCTGAGTTCTGGCTCGATGCACAGCGCGCCGTCGACCTTTGGGACGCCACTCAGGAACTCAAGCGCAAGGGTGCTCACATCAAGCGATTGAGTGTCGCCTGACAAGCGGATCAAGCTGGCGGCCAGAGGCGCCAGAGTGAAGAGAGGCGAACCGGCCGCAGGTCAAGCGCAACACGTCAGGCGGGGTTGAAGTGGTCACTTCCTTACGACCCGTCGTTGAAGACGACCAGGCGGATGCGCCATAGTGGACGGGTGGAGGATGTGTGCGAGCAAGGAAGCGCATGGCGTGACTCAGCGCGGATCAGCGCCAACTCATCGTGGCTTCGGCACTGGGACTGCGAGACAGGAGCGGAGCATGAAGAACGCTGTTGGGCAGTGCGAGGTCGCGGTGCGGTCGGCTCCGAGCGGCTGGGGCTCGTCGCGTCGAGAAGACGTGCACGCCGTCGGCTCGACGGCAGGGCTGTTGTCGCGTCGCTGCGTCGTCGCTCTCGGAGTGCTCGCTCTGCTCTGCTGTGGACTTGCCTGGTTCAGTGGGAGCGCCGCCGCTGAGTCAAGCCCGCCGCCCGAAGAGAAGGTCACGCTGCGCATCGGATGGCTGCAGGAGCCCGACAACCTGAACCCGTTCATCGGCATCGAGGCCAGCCCGTGGGTGCTGTGGAAGTTGAACTACGACCTCCTCGTAGGGTTCGATGCAGACACGATGGAACCCCGTCCCGGGCTCGCCACCAGCTGGAGCGTCTCGCCCGACGGGGAAGTGTGGACCTTCAAGATCCGCCAGGGTGTCGTGTGGCAGGACGGCGCGCCGCTGACGGCCCGCGACGTCGCCTTCACCTTCAACTACATCCGCGACAACGAGCTCCTGAACCTGGCGACCTACACGGGCGGGATCCTCGACGCCGAGGCGGTCGACGACACGACCGTCGTCATCACGACCGACGGCCCGAAGGCGAACATGCTGCGCATGCTGGCGCCGATCCTCCCCGAGCACATCTGGAGCAAGGTGAGCGGCAAGGCGGCGACCACCACCTTCCAGAGCTCGCCGCCGATCGTCGGCTCGGGTCCCTTCCAGGTCGTCGAGTGGAAGAAGGGCGCGTTTGTCCGTCTCGAGGCGAACAAGGACTACTGGGGCGGGGCGCCCAAGATCGACGAGCTCATCTTCCCGCTCTACACGAACCCCGACACGATGGTGGCCGACCTCGAGCTCGGGAGCATCGACGGGGCGATCGACGTGCCGCCGGCGCGCTTCGAGAGCCTCGAGAGCGAGGAGGGAGTTCAGGCAAACCAGGGCGCCTACTGGATGTTCATCATGCTCGAAATGAACTGCTACGACAGCCCCGACTCGAAGGGCAACCCGGTGCTGCTCGATGCGCAGTTCCGCCAGGCCGTCAACTGGGCGGTCGACCGCGCGAAGGTCGCCGAGGTCGCCTTCCAGGGCTACGCGACGCCTGGTTCGACCATCATCGTGCCGTACTCGCCCTACCACTGGGAGCCGCCGGCGGAGTCCGCCTTCACCTACGACCCAGCCAAGGCGAACCAGATCCTGGACGCCGCCGCCTACAAGGACGTCAACGGCGACGGCTACCGCGAGACCAAGGACGGCAAGAAGCTCGTGCTGCGCTTCTACGCCACCACCGACTCCACCCAGAACCAGAGCGCCGGCAGGCTCATCGTGGGCTGGATGAAGGACATCGGCGTCAAGCTCGACTTCCAGGTCATCGACGCCGGAACCCTGACCGACTACATGTGGGACTACACGGGCGACACCTACACGCCTGACTGGGACATGTCTATCTCGTACTGGACCCAGGACGTCGACCCGAACTTCATCGTCGACATCTTCACGCCGCAGCAGATCGAGGGCTGGAACGACTGCCTGTGGACCGACCCGGAGTACACGGCGCTCAACGAGCAGCAGAAGCGCACCATCGACCCGGCGGCGCGTATCCCGATCATCCAGCGCATGCAGGAGATCTTCTACGACGGCGCGGCCTACGCGGTGCTGTGCTACCCGAACCTGCTCGAGGCGTACAACACCGCCGACTGGGAGGGCTGGGCGCCCTTCCCCGGCGAGGCGCCCGGTGACCAGAGCGGCAGCGTCCTCTTCAGCTTCAACAACGTCGACACCTACCGCTTTGTGCACCCGGTCGTGGCCGAGGAGGAGACCGGCGGCGGCACGTCGACGGCGCTGATCGTCGTGATCGTGGTCGCCGGCCTCGCCGTCGTGGTAGTCGCCGCGCTGCTCCTGCGCCGCCGCGGCGGTCCACGCGAGGAGGAGACCTGAGCGAGCGCGACCGAGAATCCCGAATGACGCACATCGATGCAACCGAACCCGACCCGACTCCCCTGATCACGCCGTTGAACATGTGGGAGGCGCCCCACATCCGCTGGGCGCAGTCACACACCCGGGAGCTCCTGCCGTCCGCGCGGGTGTCGCGAGGCGACGCGGCGACGGCGCTGCCGCGGCGTCCGCGCGAGCTTGCGGGCCTGCGGTTCGACCACGCCGGGCGCGAATGGACCTTGGCCGCGGCGATGGCACAGACCGACGTCGAGGGCTGTATGGTGATCCACGACGGCGCGATCGTCTTCGAGCACTACGCCGGCGGCATGACGGCCGCGACGCGGCGCCTGTGCCAGTCGGTCTCCAAGTCGATGACCTCCGCCCTCGCCGGCGCGCTGGCGGCGGCGGGTCGCTTCGGCACCGAAACGCTCGTCACCGACTACGTCGACGAGCTGACCGGCACGGTCTGGGAAGGCTGCACCGCCCAGCACCTCCTCGACATGACCGCCGGCGTCTCGTTCGACGAGAGCGACTACGACGACATGGACTCCGAAGCGTGGCGTGGGTTCCGGGCGCTGGGTTGGCTCGCACGCCTGCCCCACGACCCCTCGCCGGCCGAGTACGTCGCGGGGCTGCGCCGGCAGGCCGAGCACGGCGCCGAGCTCGAGTACCGCTCGATCTGCACCGACGTCCTCGGCTGGTGTCTGGAGCGCGCGACCGGCCGGCCGATGGCAGAGCTCTTCTCCGAGTACATCTGGAAGCCGCTCGGCGCCGCGCACGAAGGCGACTTCATCGTCGGGCCGGGCGGGTTCCCCCTTGCCGACGGGGGCTTCTGCGTCACGCTGCACGACCTTGCCTTGTTCGGCCTCCTCTACCTGCAGGAGGGCGAGATCGAGGGCCGCCGCGTGCTGCCGCGCGAGTGGGTGCG
Organism: Actinomycetes bacterium; assembly: GCA_037131205.1. Classification (GTDB taxonomy): domain Bacteria; phylum Actinomycetota; class Thermoleophilia; order UBA2241; family UBA2241; genus CAIXSE01. Next base: position 7,102 of record JBAXRL010000108.1, read on the forward strand.
GCGGCTGCGGACGAGCGACCCGCGACTGGTGGCGACCTACGCGCGGGCCCTCCCAGAGGACCCAGGCGGGGGCCGGCACGGCAGCAGCTTCTACCATGATTGCTGGTGGATCTCAGACGCCGAGGCCGGCATCTACTGGGGCTATGGCATCTACGGGCAGGCCGTGCTCGTCAACCATCCGTCGAACAGCGTCGTGGCGACGTTCTCGACGTGGCCACAGCCTTGGGACGACGAGAAGCACGAACTGTCGGACAGTGCGGCTATCGCAGTGTGCGAGGCGCTAGGTCAGCAAGCCTGAGGCGTAGTCGTTGTGGCGCGGTCCGTGCGCCTGACACGGCGTTCGAGCTGACTCGTTCGAGCGCGGTGCAAGGACTCAGCGTTGGCTCTCGCAACTCAGCCCGGGCGTTGGGCCGCCCAGCGTGATTCACGCAAAGGGGAGTAAAATGGCAGTTCCCGCCCACCTCGTTTTGGGGCTCCCATCCGGGAAGAACCGGGCCGTGTTTGCTACTTCCTTGAATTCGTAGTCCCAGTGGATCTTCAACACTGACGTTTCTTATCACCCGTATTGGGCGGCCTCAACACTCGTTGAAACTTGTCGTCTGACTATTAGTTAGGCTCTTGAAGTTGGGAGAGAGGAGCACGATGAGCAACGAGCAGGTGGCACCTGAGACGAAGGGCGTTTCGGTAGAGTTACTTTCATCGGTTGACCTGGGCCCTGAGATCGATGGGATGGCAGGTCGCCAACTTCGAATGCGTATGGTGACAATCGAGCCTGGAGGCGTTTTTGGCCCAATTCACGACCACAGAGGCAGGCCAGGAACCGTCTATATATTGCAAGGAACAATCACTGACCATCGAAATGGAGTCGCTACGGATTACGGACCGGGAGTGGGCTGGCCCGAGGATAGAAACACTACACACTGGCTTGAAAACAGAGGATGGATTCCGGCGGTAGAGATCTCAGTCGATATAGTCATATCAGAGTAAGATCAAGCCCGGCTCTACCTCGGTCGGGCCTAACCCGTCGTTCAAGCGGACCCCACTGCGTCGGGCCGCTTAGGGCCTATCCCGCCAGGGATGTGCGTGCGGGGCGTTCG
>JBAXRL010000109.1:0-8170 GCA_037131205.1 Actinomycetes bacterium
GAGGTGACTGTCGTCAATGAGGTTGTCGTCCATGGGACTCTCGACTCCTTCAAGAGCGGCCGGGCGCGGCGCGGCGACCCACGGGTGTGGGGCCGGGTCCCCGAAGGGTCGTCAGAGTCTACTCGATTCGGCCGGGCAGGTGAACGTCGGGCGTGCGACCCGGTCGGGGACGGCGCCTGCCCGAGACGTCAGACCGGCCCGTACGCGTCCAGCCTGACGTCGGCGGCCACCGTGTACGTCATCTCGGTGCAGGCGGCGATCTCCTCGAGCGTGTGGCCGCGGGCCACCTCCTCGAGGACGAAGCCGCCCTCCGGCCGGCGCCGGAACAGTGCTCGCTCGGTGATGATGACGTCGCACTCGCCGGCCCCCGTCAGCGGCAGTGTGCAGCGCGCGACCAGCTTCGCGGAGCCGTCCCTGGCGCAGTGCTCGGTGAGCACGTAGACGGTGCGCGCCCCGGCGACGAGGTCCATGGCGCCGCCCATGCCGATCTTTCTGCCCGGCATCTCGTAGTTGGCGATGTTGCCGTCGCCGTCCACCTGCAGGGTGCCGAGCATCGTCGCGGCGACGCGCCCGCCGCGGATCATGGCGAACGAGGTCGCCGTGTCGAAGTAGCAGCCTCCGGGCAGCAGCGTGACGAAGAGGTTGCCGGCGTTGCGGCGGTCCGGATCCTCGGCGCCGGGCGGCGAGACGGGGCCCACACACGTGATCCCGTTCTCCGCCTGGATGACAACGTCGATGCCCGCCGGGATGTAGTTGGCGACCAGCATGGGGATGCCGGCGCCGAGGTTGGTGACCTGCCCGTCCTCGAGCTCCAGGGCGGCGCGGGCGGCGATGAGGCAGCGGCAGTCGGGCGTCATCGCCGCACCCCGCAGTAGCTCACGTCGGCGCGCACCACGGCGTCCACGAAGACGCCCGGCGCGTGCACCTTCTCCGGGTCGAGCTCGCCGACGCTGTAGGCGTGCTCGACCTCGGCGATCACGTAGTCGGCGCAGGTCGCGACCGTGGTGTTGTAGTTGCGCGCCGTGCCGCGGAAGCACAGGTTGCCGACGAGGTCGCCGGCGTGCGCGCGCACGAACGCCACGTCGGCGCGCACGGCTTTCTCCCATAAGTAGACGCGGCCGTCCACGGTCACCTTTTCGTGACCCTCTTCGACGGCCGTGCCCACGCCGACGGGCGTGAGAAAGCCGCCAAGGCCGGCGCCGCCGCAGCGCAGCATCTCGATGAGGTTGCCCTGGGGCACCCACTCCAGCTCGAGATCCCCGGCCTCGACCGCCCGGCCCACAGCCGGCGTGTAGCCGACGTGGCAGCAGTGCAGCTCGCGCACCATCCCGGCCTTGACCAGCTCGACCACGCCGTCGTCCCCGTAGCCGCCGTCGTTGGACCAGATCGCGAGGTCGTGGACCGGCCGCGTCGCCAACGCCCGGATGAGCGTGAGCGGCACGCCCTGGCTCAGGAACCCTCCCAGGGCCAGGGTCATGCCCGACTCTACGCGGGCGACCGCTTCGTCGATGGGGATCATCTTGTTGAGCGCCATGTCGATCACCTCACGGTCGGCGGTGTGTCGGGGTCGGGTCGTACCTCGGCTTTCGGCTCCTGATCGGCCTCCGGCTCCGGGCACTCGCCGACGAACGGCGCCACGTCGACGACGGCGTCGAGACGGGCGATGCCGCGTGCCACACGCCCCGCGGTCGGTTCATCGGCGTCGATGCCCAGGGTGATGTACGTGTGGGCGCGGTCGGGCAGGCGCCGGACGACCACGGTCTCGATGTTGACGCCACGGCGCGAGACCTGCGCGGCGACGCGCGCCAGGACTGACGGCCTGTCCTTCACCAGCACGCGCAGCCAGCGATGTCCCGAGTCGCTGCTCACCGAGACATCGGTGGTGGGGAAGTTCGCGGCCAGCGCCTCGAGGCGCGCCCACTTCTCTTTGATGGCGGCGCGCGCGGCCTCCACGTCGAACGCCACCCCCGCGAACCGTTTCTGCCGCGCGAGATAGTCCTCGAGCGGGGTGCCGTCGGCGCGGGCATTGATGCGGTACCGGCGCCCGTTGAACACCTCGTAGAGCGGGAACACGCCGCAGGCGACGGCCAGCCGCGACAGCTCCACCGTGTCGGCGGGCTCCGACTTCCAGCCCGCGGGGCAGGGAGACAGGAGGAGCAGAAAGCGAAAACCGCGGGTCGTCTGAGCCACGGCCAGCTTGCGCATGAAGTCGTCGTGGTGGGCCAGCGACAGCGTGGCCGCATAAGGCACCCCGTGCGCCGCCATGATGGCCATGACGTCCTTCTTCGGCTCGAGCTTCCCCGTCGGCGTGGTGGTCGTCCGCGCGCCGGCGGGGGTCGCGCCGCTGCGCTGACCGCCGGTGTTGCCGTAGATCTCGTTGTCGTAGCACACGTAGATGACGTCTTCGTTGCGTTCCGCCGCCGCGGAGAGCGTCGCCATGCCGATGTCGTAGGTGCCGCCGTCGCCGGCCCAGCAGATCGTCGGGTCGGGCTCGTCGTTCAGCTCGTGGACGCGGCTCACGCCGGTGGCCACGGCCGGCGCGCTCGCGAAGGTGCTGCCGACCGCCGGCACGCCGTAGGCGCTGTCGGGAAAAGCACCCGGCGTGGCCACCGCGCAGCACGCCGGCACCACCAGCGTGAGCATGCCGCCGTGAAGGGCCCGATCGAGCCACTGCAGGCCCAGAGACATGCCGCAGCCCGCGCAGGCGCTGTTGCCGGGGCGCCACAGCGGCTCGCTGCGCGTGACCACGACGCCCGCGCCCTGGGCCGGATCCTCAGCCATCACCCCTCCTCCTCGAAGAACACAGGGGGCCCGGGGCGCTCACGCGCCGCGAGGTCGTCGACGATGGCGTCGATCACCGCGTGCGGCACATCGGTGCCGCCGAGGCCCACGATATAATCCTGGACCAGGACGTCCGAGCGCCCCGCGAGGCTCGCGACGACCTCGCCCCAGAAGATGCCGCCGGAGCCCGGCGAGTGGTTGCGGTCCAGCACCGCCACGCGGCGCGCCGGTCCGAGCGCGCGCACGAGCGCGTCCCGCAAGAAGGGACGAAACAGCTTGGCGCGCACGAGGCCCACGCGCTCACCGCGGGCGCGGCGGTCCTCCACTACGTGCAGCGCCGTGCGCGCCATGGTGTTGCAGGCGACTATCACGAGGTCTGCGTCGTCCGTGTGGGCGGCGGGGAAAGCCCCGGCGGGCCGCCTCCCGAACACGGTCTCGAACTCGTCAAGCACCCCTTCCATGACGTGCGGCACGGCCTGCATGGCGTGCTCGATGTCCTCGCGCTGGCGCTGGGTGTCGCGCGGCCACGTCAGCCCACCGTAGATCCGCGGGTGGTCCCGCCTGATGCGGTGCGGGAGGTCGAGGGGCGGCAGAAAGGCGTCGACCTGGCTCTGATCCGGAAGGTCGACGTCCATGAGGGCGTGAGAGAGTACGAAACCGTCCTGCGCGACGAGAGCCGGGAGCAGGACGCGGGGATCCTCGGCGACGCGAAAGGCGACCAGGATGGTGTCGACGAGGTCCTGGTGCGACTCGCAGTAGAACTGCAGCATGGCGGCGTCCCGCAACGCCAGGCTGTCGCCTTGATCGACCCAGATGTTCCAGGGTGGGCCGATAGTACGGTTCGAGACGACCAGGACGATGGGCAGGCGATAGTAGCCTGCCGCAAACACGTTTTCGGTCATGTAGAGCAGCCCGTTGGCGGCGCTCGCCGTGAAGGCGCGGGCGCCGGCGATGGACGCCCCGATGCAGACTCCCATGGCGCTGTGCTCGGACTCCACGGTCACCACGGCGCCCTTGGTGAAGGGGTAGGCCGTAAGAGTCTCCATGATCTCCGTCTGCGGCGTGATGGGGTACACGCCGCTGCAGCAGCCGCGGGCGACGCGGTTGGCCTCGCCGGCGGCTGCCAGCATGGCCCCCGCGGCCTGGTTCCCGGTGACGAGCGCTCGTGGCATCGGCTGCTCCGCTCAGATCGCTGCGGTGAAAAGGACTCCGCGCGGGCAGGCCGCGGCGCACAGCCCGCACCCCTTGCAGTAGTCGTAGTCGGCCTCGGGCGGGCAGCCCTCGGCGTGCCGCAGCACGCCCTCCGGACAGTAGATGACGCAGAGGTCGCAGCCCGTGCAGGCGCCGCAGGAGAAGCAGCGCGAGGCCTCCGCCGTCAGGGGGTCATGGCCGGACCGCCGCGCGAACCCCCGGCGTACCTCCGCGAAGTCGCGGCGGCGCAGGCGGGGCGCCACGTGCGAGACCGGCTCCGGGGGGATCCGCGGAAAGGCCCCAAGATGGACGGCCTCGGGGCCGGCAAGCGGCGCGTCTTCCGGCCGTTCGGCAGCGGCCGCTGCTGCTTCTGCGTCCCCCTCCGCACCGGCGAGCGCGGCGTGGATGGCCAAGGCAGCGCGCCGGCCGCTGCCGATAGCCGCCGAGACGGTGCCCTCGCCGCCGACGAGATCGCCGCAGACGAAGACCACCGCAGAGGCGCTCTCCAAGGATAGGGGACCGCGGAACGACGCTTCCGGCGGCGGGAACAGTGAAAGGTCGCCGTCCTGACCCACGGCAAGGAGCAAACGATCGCACGACATCTCGACGAGCGCCTCGTCGCCGTCGACGGCCGTCGGACGCGGCCGCCCGCTCTCGTCCGGTTCGCCGAGCACCATGCGCCGGCACACGAGGCCGGTGCGCCCGTCGCGCACGCAGAGTCCGGCTGGCGCGAGCAGCTCCTCGATCACCACGCCTTCTTCGAGCGCCTCGTCGACCTCCTCGGCGACAGCCGGCATCTCGGCGCGCGTCCGCCGATACACGACGCGCACGTCGCGCGCCCCGAGCCGCACGGCGGTGCGGGCCGCGTCCACCGCCGTGTTGCCGCCGCCGACGACCACGACCGCCGCCCCGCTCAGATCCTCGGCGTCGACACGCGTGTGCGCGAGAAACTCCAGACCTTGCTCGACGACGCCGGCCGTCGCGCCGGGTACGTCGAGGGCGCGCAGGCTCTGCCGCCCCGTCGCCACCAGCACGGCGGCGTGCTCACGCGCCACGCGCCGGAGTCCGGCGCGGTCAACCGAGCGTCCGGTATGCACATCGACGCCGTGGTCGAGGATGAACGCGATCTCGCGCTCCAGCACGGCGCGCGGCAGCCGGTACTCCGGAATGCCCGTGCGCAGCAGGCCGCCGAGCTCGGGCGCGGCTTCGATGATGGTGACGGGATGGCCGAGCCGCGCCAGGTGATAGGCGCCGGAGAGCCCGGCCGGCCCCGCGCCCACCACGGCCACGGGGGCGCCGCCCGACAGGCGCTGGGGGCGCGGCCAGGCGGCGCCGCCGGCGAGCGCACGCTCGATGTCGCGCACGTCCACGGCGCCGTCGAGCGCGCGCCGGTTGCACGCGTCCATGCACGGCGCCGGGCAGACGCGGCCGCACGTACCGGGGAACGGCGAGGTCTCCAGGAGGATCGCGAAAGCCCGGCCGTCGTCGCCGGCGGCTGCGGCCTGCACGAAACCACGCACATCGTTGCCGGCGGGGCACGCATGGCTGCACTGCGGCCGGAGCTCGCGTGAGTGCGGCAGCCGGGAAGCCCAGGCGCCCGTGTGCGTGCTGGGCCGGGCGCCCACGCGCTCGTCCAGGAAGCTCAGGCTCGCGTGCGGCTCCTCGAACACGGGCAGGGCTATCTCCCCGGGTTCCTCGGTGGCGACGACCTGCGCGAACGCCGCACGCGCAGCCGCCACGTTGGCGCCGCCGAAGCCGGCATCGTTCAGCGCTCCCTCCGCATCGGCGGCCTCGATGCCGAGCACGCGCGCCACGGCGCCGAGCAGGGCCGTGTTGACGATGGGCACCGCCTGCGTGCCCAGGCCGTGAGCGACGGCGATCGCGTTGGCGTCGACGGTCGCGACCCTGCGCCCGGGGAACACGCCGGCGAAGGTCTCGGGGGGCCGGCCGGCGTTGATGACGATCCATCCACCCGAGCGTTCCCCCGCCGCCACCGCGGGCGACACGAGCGAGGGGTCGACGATGATCACGTGGTCGGGGGTGGCGATGGCGCCGTACACGTCGATCTCGCGTTCGTCGACGCGCACGTAGGCCTGCACCGGCGCCCCGGTGCGCTCGGCGCCGTAGATGCCGAAGGCCTGCACGTGCAGGCCGCGGCGGTAGTACGCGCCGGCGATCAGCTTGGCCAGAGTCACGCCGCCGCGGCCGCCGCGGCCATGGATGACGAGCTCCATCATCGGCGCGCCTCACCTGACGCGGCGCCGTCGGCCGTCGCGGCCTCGCCGCACGACGCGGCGCCCTCCGCCGCGTAGACCGGCATAAGCCACGACGCGTACTCCTCCCGCGCGCCGTGCACGACCTCGTCGTAGACAGCCGCAAGCCGCTGCGTGACCGGTCCGGGAACCCCGTCGCCCACCGCGCGGCGGTCGATCTCGATGACCGGTGTCACCTCCGCGGCGGTACCGGTGAGAAAGACCTCCGCGGCAAACGCCAGCTCGCTGGGGTTCACGTCGCGCTCCACAGCGAGCATCCCCAGCTCCCGCTCGGCCACCTCGATGATGCTTGCGCGCGTGATGCCGGCGAGGATGTCGCCGCCGAGCGACGGCGTGACCAGCTTGCCGTCGATGACGAGGAAGATGTTCTCCGCCGAGCCCTCGGCCACGCGTCCGTCGACGGTAAGAATGATGGCTTCGTCGAAGCCCGCCTGCATGGCCTCGCGGCGCGCCAGGGCGAGCGAGGCGTATACGCCGCCGATCTTGGCGCGCGTTGGCGCCGTGGAGCCGTGCGGGCGACGCCATGTGCTCACGCAGCAGCGAATCCCGCCCTCGCCGATGTACTTGCCCATGGGCGCGTGGAACATGACGAAACTCTCGCGGAGGTCTTGCCGCCATAGGCCGATCCCCTCGCTGCAGATGAACAGGATCGGCCGCACGTAGGCGTCGTGGCGCACGCCGGAGCGGACCAAAAGGTCCCTTGCGATCTCGCAGAGCTCCTCCACGGAATACGGCAACGTCATGCCGAAGAATCGCGCCGACGCGAGGAGACGCGCAAAATGGTCCTGCGCACGGAGCAGATAGAGCTCGGAGCGGTCGGCGTTCCAGTACCCGCGCAGGCCCTCGAAGACGCTGGTGCCGTAGTGGAGCGCGTGCGTACCGATGCCGACGTTGACGTCCGCGTAGGGGAGGAGCTCACCGTCTCTGAATGCAAGCGCTGTCACTGCACGTCTCCACTTGACAGGTTCCATATAATGAAACAGTAAGTCATTAACGCAATGGAGTCAACGACGTGACGCATGCACACCCGGCGACGGTCGGGCGACACCGCCATGACTGAGTCGCGGCAGCCGGGATCGCTGAAGACCGGGGGCGCTCTGGACGTCCCTCCCCTCGACACGCCAAGTGCGAGCGACGGCGTCGCGCGGTTGATCCGGGGGCTCATCTTCTCCGCCGAGCTCTCTCCGGGCGACTGGTTGCCGCCCAGCCGCAAGCTCGCCGAACGGCTGGGCATCTCCCAGCTCACGCTCCGCCTGGGCCTCAGGTCGCTGGAGTCCAGCGGCTATCTCGTCACGAGCCGCGGGGCGCGCGGCGGCACCCGGGTCCGGGACATCGAGACGCTCAGCCGCATCTGGGTCTCATGGATGGAAGCCAAGGCGGATGAAGTGCGTGACATGTGGGAGTTCCGCGAGATCGCCGAGTCCCACGTGGCGCTGTTCGCGGCGCAGCGGCGCACACCACAGGAGCTCACCGCCATCGAGACGGCGCTGGCCTCGGCCGCCGCCGACAGCCACACGGCGGTGCTGCGCTGGAACGTGTCGTTCCACGACGCCCTCGCCGCCGCCGCACACAGCAGCCATCTTGCACGGGCCGTCGTCTCCGTGCGCCAGGAGCTGTTCCTGCCGGCGGGTCTGTTGCTGCGCGAGCATCCGGCCGACGAGCTGCGCGCCGCGCACGCGAAGATCTTCGCCGCGGTTCGCGACCGCGAACCGGCACGTGCCGTGGAGTGCATGCGCAGTCACCTGGAGGGCACGCGGGAGATGGTCGCGCGCGCGCTCGGCGAGCTCAAGGGCCAGGGCGCCGCGCGCCCGTGACCTCATGGCCTGTCACGCCAGGTACGCGCTCACGGTCAGGTCGCGGGACCCGCTCCCCGCGAAAGCGACGCGCGGTGCGCGTGAGGCGCGCGGCGCGCGTGAGGCGCGCGG
>JBAXRL010000110.1:0-8117 GCA_037131205.1 Actinomycetes bacterium
GCGACCATCCGTGCGACCAGCCCCGAGGGCCGGCGGCGGTGCTCCGTTGGGTCGGCCTTCACGGAGGCCTACGCCTTGCGCAACGCGAGGCCCTGGGCGACCAGCGACGCGCCGAAGAGGATCGCGTCGATGCCGACGAGGATCATGAGGATGACGATCGTCGGCCCGGGCCAGGCGATGACGACGACGCCGACCAGCGCCAGCAGGACGCCGAAGCCCGCGGCGAGGCCCCAGCCTTCACCGCGGTCGACGAGCGCCGCAATCGCCATGACGACACCCCAGAAGAGGAAGGCCAGGCCCACGAGGATGGCCACGGTCTTGATCGAGGTGTCGGGCCAGAACACGAGGACGACTCCGACCATCAGGATCACGAGCCCCCCGATGATCTTGCCGGTCTTGCGCTCGGCGCCGATGGCGTGCACGAACTGCACCACGCCGGCGAAGATGAGAAACAGCCCGGCGAGGATCGCCACCAGGCGCACGCTGCCCCAGATGTTGGCCAGCACAATGATGCCGAAGATGATGGCGACGATCCCCGCCGCCAGCAGGACGCCCCAGTAGCGGCGCGAGAGCGCCCTCTGGTTGACGACCACGACCACGTCACTCTGCGTCTCGTCCATCCAGCCGTCCTCCTCGTCGATCATCTGTCGCAATGCTGTGGCCATCTTCGCCTTCGCCGGGCCGAATCCCTCGTGTTGGGGCCGGCCCGCAGTCCTACTCGCCCAGCACCTTGATGATGAGCCGCTTGCCGCGGCCGCCGTCGAACTCGCAGTAGAAGACCGCCTGCCAGGGCCCCAGGTCGAGCCTGCCGGCGGTGACCGGGACGATGACCTGGTGGTGCACGAGCAGGTTCTTGAAGTGGGCGTCGCCATTGTCTTCGCCGCCGCGATGGTGGCGGTAGTCGCCGCCGTCGGGCAGCAGCTGCCGGGCGACGTCGTCGGCCGGCGGCTGCCAGGACGGCGGCGCCAGCTTGTCGAGCCACTCGAGCGCATCGGCCTGGATGCCGGGCTCGTCGTCGTTGATCCACACGCCGGCGGTGATGTGCATCGCCGAGACCAGCGCCATGCCTTCACTGATCCCGGACTCGGCGACGGCGCGCCGCACGTCCTCGGTGATGCGCACGAAGGCGCGCCGCTGCTGGACGTGGAAGGTCTTGTACACGGTGTGCGATCTCACGCTGCCTCCTTGCTCGCTCGACGAGAGCTTACCGCAGGCGGACGCCGCCGGGGGCCGCGAAGCCGCGGCCGCCCGCGCGACCGCCCGCGTGACCGCACCCCGCGGGCGAAGCGCGCGGGCGAAGCTCGCGGCCGAAGCGCGCGGCCGAAGCGCGCGCCAGCCGCAGCCGCACCGCGTGGTCTTGCTCATTTCTGCAAGATTTGGCACACTATCGCTCAGGAACGGCCGCGCGGCCTCACCTGGGACGCGGCCCCCGGCAGGACAGTGACGGGCCACCGCCCTCGCGGCGCCCGGCGAAAGGATGGTGACGGCATGACCAGGATCGCGTTCATCGGCGCCGGCAGCGTGGAGTTCACGCGCAACCTGCTCGGCGACATCCTCTCCTTTCCCGAGCTGGCCGGCGCCGAGATCGTGTTGCACGACATCGACGAGGAGCGCCTGGCGACGGCCGCGGCCATGGCGCGCTGGACCAACGAGGCCGTCGGCGCGCGGGCGCGGATCAGCGCGCAGCTCGACCGCCGGCGCGCCCTCGACGGCGCCGACTTCGCCGTCAACACCATCGAAGTCGGCGGGATCGCCGCCACGCGCCTCGACTTCGACATCCCGCGCAAGTACGGCCTGCGGCAGACGATCGCCGACACCTCCGGCGTGGGCGCCGTCTTCCGCGCCCTGCGCACCATCCCGGTGATGCTCGGCATCGCCGACGACATGGTGGAGCTCTGCCCCGAGGCCTGGATGCTCAATTACGCCAACCCCATGGCGATGAACTGCTGGGCCTGGTGCGAAGGTTCGCTGCACCAGCACATCGTCGGCCTCTGCCACTCCATCCAGAACACCAGCCGCCAGGTCGCCGAGTACGTCGGCGTGGCCCCAGAGGAGATCACCTTTCACGGCGCCGGCGTGAACCACATGAGCTGGGTGCTGCGTGTGGAGAAGGACGGCGAGAGCCTGTACCCGGCGCTGGACGCGGCGATCGCCGCCGACCCCGAAGGGCTCGGCCGCCATGTCCGCGTGGAGGTCTACAAGCGCTTCGGCTACTTCCCCACCGAGAGCAGCGAGCACTTCGCCGAGTACGTGCCGTGGTTCATGCGCGACGACGAGCAGATCGCGCGCCTGCGCATCCCCGTGGGCGAGTACATCACTCGCAGCGAGGAGAACCTCGGCTTCTACGAAGAAGAGAAGCGGATGCTCGCCGCCGGCGAGCCCTTCGAGATCGAGATGAGCGGCGAGTACGCGTCCCTCATCATCCATTCGATGGTGACCGGAGTGCCGCGCACGGTGTACGGCAACGTGCGCAACACCGGCCTCATCACCAACCTTCCGCAAGATGCCTGCGTGGAAGTGCCCTGCCTGGTGGACCGGGCCGGGCTGCAGCCCACGTACGTGGGCGACCTCCCGGCCCAGTGCGCGGCGCTCGACCGTACCTTTCTCAACGTCGTCGAGCTGACGGTGCGGGCGGCGCTGGAGGGCCGCCGCGACCACGTACACCAGGCGGTGCTTCTCGACCCCAACGCCGCCGCCACGCTGTCGCCGGCGCGCATCGAGGCGATGGTCGACGAGCTGCTGGCCGCCGAGCGCGACATGATGCCCGAGGCGCTGCGATGAGCGGCGGCCGATGAGCGGCCGATGAGCCCCTCGCTGGATCTTCTGGTCATCGGCGACGCCAACCCGGACGTCGTCGTCCACGGCGCTCCGGCCGCGCTCGTCTACGGGCAAGCCGAGCAGCTCGCGACGGGCGGCGCCCTGACCGTCGGCGGCTCGGCGGCGATCATGGCGTGTGCGGCGGCGCGGCTCGGTCTGCGCACGGCGCTCGCCGGAGTCGTCGGCGCCGATGCCGGCGGCCGCTTCATGATCGACGAGCTGACGCGACGCGGCGTCGATGCGGGAGCCGTCGCGATCCGCGCGGATCTGGCGACCGGGCTCACCGTCGCCCTGGCGCGCGGCGATGATCGCGCCATCGTCACCTACCCCGGCTGCATCGCCGCCCTGGAGGCCGGGATGATCGACGCGGCGCTCGTGGGCGCGGCGCGACACGTGCACGCGAGCTCCTTCTTCCTCCAGCCGCGGCTGGCGCCGGGCCTGCGCGGCCTCTTCGAGGCCGCGCATTCCGCCGGCGCCACCACGTCGCTCGACCTCAACTGGGATCCCGCCGAGATGTGGGACGGCGGGCTGGCCGACGCGCTGCCCGCCGTGGACGTGCTCTTCGTCAACGCCGCGGAGGCGGCGGCCGTGAGCGGCGCCTCCGATCCGGCCGTGGCGGCGACCGTGCTCGCGGCCCGCGGCCCGCTACCGGTGGTCAAGCTCGGCGCGGGCGGCGCCCTGGCCCACGACGGCTGCCGCCTGGTGCACGTCACGGCGCCGACCGTGGCCGTCGTCGACACCGTCGGCGCCGGCGACACCTTTGACGCCGGCTTCATCTGTGCTCGCCTTCAAGGCTGGGACGTCAGCCGCTGCCTGGCGCTGGGCGTCGCCTGCGGCTCGCTCTCGGCGCGCCGCCCCGGCGGCGTGGAGGGCCAGCCGACGCTCGCCGAGGCGCTGGCCCTGATCGAAGGGCTCCTCCCCGGCCAGGGCGACCAGCCCCAGGACTGCGTCCCGTGATTCCGACAGGCGGGCGCCAGCCCGCTGATCTCCTTCTTGACGTCGTCGCCGCCAACCGCGCCGGTAGACGCGCGGGTCTGACCTCCGTCTGCTCCGCCAACCGCTTCGTCCTCGAGACGGCGCTGCGGCACGCCGCCCGCGGCCACGGCCTCGTGTGCATCGAGTCCACGTCCAACCAGGTCAACCAGCTCGGCGGCTACACGGGGATGACGGCGGCGGCGTTCCGCGACGAGGTCGCGGCGCTCGCCGCCGCCGCCGGAGCGCCGGCCGCGCGCCTGATGCTCGGCGGCGACCATCTGGGGCCGTACCCATGGCGGGGCCTCCCCGCGGACGCGGCGATGGCGCAGGCCCACGAGCTGGTGCGCAGCTGCGTGCTGGCCGGCTACACCAAGATCCATCTTGATGCCAGCATGCGCTGCGCCGACGACCCCGGCGATGAGTTGACGGCGCTGGACGACGGCGTCATCGTCGAGCGCACCGCAGCCCTTTGCCGTACGGCCGAGGCCGCGCGGGCGGGGCTGCCCGCGGCCATCCCTGCCCCCCTCTACGTCATCGGCACCGAGGTGCCCACCCCCGGCGGCGAGGAGACCGCCCAGGCCGGGCCGTCGGTCACGTCGGTGGAGGACGTGGAGCGCACCCTCGATCTGACCTGCGAGGCATTTCGGACGTCCGGCCTCGCGGACGCATGGGAGCGCGTGATCGCCGTGGTGGTGCAACCCGGCGTCGAGTTCGGCGATGCCACCGTGAGCGCCTACGAGCGCGCCGCGGCGAGCGGTCTCACCGCCTTCGTCGAGCGCCGGCCGCGACTGGTCTACGAGGCTCACTCGACGGACTACCAGAGCGCGGAAGCGCTGCAGCAGTTGGTCGAGGGTCACTTTGCCATCCTCAAGGTGGGCCCGTGGCTGACGTATGCGTTTCGCGAAGCGGTGTTCGCCCTCGAGGAGATCGAGAACGCGATGCTGCACGGTCGGCCGGACGCCCGGCCTTCGCGCCTGCGCGACACGCTGGACGAGGCCATGACGCGGCACCCGGAGCACTGGGCCGCGTACTACCGCGGCAGCCCCGAGGAGGTGCGCCGCAAGCGTGCCTTGAGCTACAGCGACCGCTGCCGCTACTACTGGCCGCGGCCGGAGGTGCAAGAGGCGCTCGCCGGGTTGCTGCGCAACCTTTCCAGGCGCCCCATCCCGCCGGCGCTCATCGGCGAGTTTCTGCCCGGGAGCTCCGGCGCCGTCCGGGAGGGTCGTCTGCCCGCCGAGCCCGTGGCGCTGATCCGCCACCACATCCAGCGTGTGCTCGACCTGTACGCGGCCGCCTGCGACGACGAGCTCGATGAGACAGACCGACGCGGCCGGAGGACTTGATGCCTCCGCGTCGCGGCCCCCGCATGGATCTCGTCACTGCACTTCCAACCTGAAGCCGGCGACCAGCTTCTCGAACGGCGGCGACTGGAACGGGCCGGCCTCAAGGACCGCAAGCAGTTCCTGCGCCCTTGGCTTGAGGCCGGCGGCGAGCTTCTTCACGTCCTTGCGCGCCTGCTTTGTGCAGAGCAGCCGCCAGCTCACCAGTCGAGCGCGCCTTCGAGCTCTCCGGCCGGCGTCGCCAGGCCCTCAAGGATGGACTCGCGCATGCCGGGGATGGAAACCAGATAGAGCGTCTCCTGCACGGCGCGCCAGTCGTCCTCCGAGACGAGCACGGCGTTGCCGCGCTTGCCGGTGATCTGCACGGGCTCGTGCGACTGCGAGACGCCGTCGAGAAGCTTGTACAGATGCTTGTGCGCTTCGGTGGCCCTTAGTGGACCTATCCCGCCAGGTCTGCACGCACGGATGCGCCCGTGGACAGGTCGCGGATGCGGCCCCTCCCCGGCTCCCAAGTAGCTGGACTGCGAGGGAACGGTCTCGTGACCGCCCCGCTCGGTCGACGAACGCCCCGCACGCACATCCCTACCGGGATAGGCCCTTGTGGTCGTCATCGCGGACCTCCTGAAACGTACGGAAAAGTGTACGTCACCGGCCGCCGGGAGTCAAGCGCGCGGAGTTGTGGCCTTCGTTTGCACCGGCGATCCTTTCCGAAAAGAACCGCTCCCATTCGGCATCGCTGAACGTGATCCCGTTGAGTGCCTCGAGCTGTACGCGGAGGTTCGCGATGAGCTCGGCCTCGCTCGTGAGCGGCAGGTACTCGCAGGCCTGAGACTGGAGGAGGCTGATGAAACCCCGTTCCAGAGCGGCCTCAGACTGATACGCCGCCTCCTCCGCGGACTCCGAGAGGTACTCGGCGACGACTGCGCTCTCCGCGCTCACGACGATCGGGTCGTAGTGCACTCTCCCGCTCGGATCGCTCATGCTCTGCCACCTCGCGAGTACTTCGATACCTTGTAGGCCTCCACGGCCGGGCGGCTTGATCGATAGCGGCCGTCGGCGCCGATGATGGCCTCGAGCCGCCCGCGTCCCGCCGCCTGTTTGAGCGCCGCGAGACTGAGCTCCTCGTCGGCAAGCGCTTCGAGCGGTACGTACTTCGCAGGTCCGGCGATGTCAGGGATAAGCCGGTGCAGGTTGTCGATGACCGAGCGCGCGATCAGCTCCGCGAGCGGGCCGAGGTCGCCGTGATCCGCGCGGTCGAGCGCGGTGAGGTAGCGCCGTCGCTGCCCCCTGAAGACCACGGCCGGCGGCCAGCCGAGCCGGGTCAGGATGAGGTTGAGCAGCAGGCGTCCGGTGCGGCCGTTGCCGTCGATGAACGGGTGCAGCCGTTCGAAATCGACATGGATACGCGCGAGTATCTCCGGAACACCGGCGACGCCGAGAGTACCGTCGGCGAACGTGGCGCCGAACCGGTTCACCTGATCGACCCAGGAGGTAACGCCTGCCGGGACGAGCGGGTGGGTCGGCGGGGTCGTTCCTCCCGGAAACGGCTGGATATTGTGCTGCCGGAAGCTGCCGGGCGCCTCGTCCGAGCCTGCGGCGGGGTGCGGTGCGACCGCCCACACCTTCGCCATCGCAAGCTCATGGACGTGGCGCACCTCGGTGACGGTAACGAGGCCATCTCGCCCTGGCTCGTCCGGCTCGACCCCCTGCCGGAAGACCCAGCGCGCGGCCTCGGAATACCCGAGGACCTCCATGTGATCCTTGAGCTCCTTCGCCCCGACAGCCCTGCCCTGATCAAGCAGCTGCTCGACCTCGCGCAGCGCCAGCGTGTTCCCCTCGAGCGCCGTGGAGTGATGGGCTTCGAGGCGCCATACGTCGTCCCACAGCTGCTTGGCCTCGGCCGGAGTGGGAAGGCCGCCGTACCGCCCGAGATCCTCGATCGCGGCGCCGAATCGCTGATAGATCGCGGTCCGGGAGGGTCTGCCCCGGGGGGCGCGGTCCTGAGAAGAAGTTGTCATCGCACCCCCTCGGAAACTCAACAACGACAATCCAGCAGATTGTCACCGCAGGCGCCAGAAATACTCACAACGACAAACTGGGGCATCGTACGCCCAGATCATGCAGCCGCATATTCGAAGGTCAGCAGTCGGTCGCGATGGTCGTCGTACTGCGTATCACGACACCACCAGGACTGGGTGAGGGAGATAGGCAGTCTGCGAGAGCGGGCTCAAGGATCATCGATGGGGCTGCGCACGCCCGGGACGCCGCGCGGCGCTCGAGCGCGCGCCGACCGCCTTGATCCGCCGCCACTTGTGATGCGGGCTCCATGGGCACTACGATTTGACAGGTAGAGCCGCACGGCCACGACAGCGACCGTCACGACAGGGGGTCTTGAATGAACTACCCAGCCATCAACCGCATCTGGCAGTCAGCGACGCTCTTCATCGCTCCGCTGCTCATCGTCCTTCTCATCTGGTTCAAGCCGGAGATGGACCTCTACCAGTGGCTCCTGTGCCTGCACCTGCCGCTGCTCATGCTCCACGAGTCCGAGGAATACGTGCTCGCACCCCTCAGTTTCAAGGAGTTCTTCAACCTCAAGAGCCCGTTCGGCTCGAAGACCGACCCGAACTTCCCGCTGGACGACGCCTACGTCTTCCAGGTGAACATCGTGATCGCCTACCCCGTCGTGATCCTCGGTGCGCTCCTGGCGAACGTCGCGCCCTGGCTCGGCTTCTCGATGATCTGGTTCGAGCTCATCGTCAACAACGCGATGCACACGGTCCTCTTCCAGTCCGCCAAACCGTCGTACAACCCGGGGCTTGTCACCAACTCGTTCCTGCTGCTGCCGTACGGCATGATCACGCTGCTCGTGGCGGCGGGGCTCTTCACCCCGCTCGACTGGGTGCTCTCGCTCATCATCGGGGTCGGGGTATCCGCCGCACTCGGCGTGAAGACCCGCGGACGACTCGCCAAGCTCAAGGCGTC
>JBAXRL010000111.1:0-7968 GCA_037131205.1 Actinomycetes bacterium
GCGCGCCGCCGTCGCGGCGTCGAGGCGGTTGAACACCAGCACCGGCACGCGCGCCGCCTGCGGCGTCGGGAAGTGGCCTTTGAGCACGATGGAGGGCACGTCGATCGACTCGCCCTGGGCCGGCACGAGGTGCATGAACACGCCGGGGCCGGCGTTGATCTCGATGATCGCGCAGGGGCTCTCGGTCCACGGTCGCGTGATGTCTTCGGCGAGGAGGTCGATGCCGAGGACGTGGACGTCGAGGAACCTCGCGACGTCCTCGGCCAGCTTGACGTTGAGCGGGTGGATGACATCGGTCACGTTGACCGACACGCCACCCTGCGAGAGGTTGGCCACGCGTCGCAGGACCAGTTCCTCGTCGAGGGCCGGCACGTCCCGCAGGGAGCGGCCCTGATCGCTGAGGAACTGCACGAGGATGCCGTCGATCTCGATCTTGCCCATCGGCGAGCGCGGCGTGTCGGCGCGCTCGGGACGCGCGTTCTCGCCGGCGATCAGCTCCTCCACGGTGTGCTCGCCGTCGCCGACCACGTAGGCAGGCACGCGCTGCAGCGCCGCCACGAAGCGCCCGCCCACGGTGAGCAGGCGGTGGTCGGTACCCGCTACCTGCTGCTCGACGATGATGCCGTCGTCGGCGCTCCCCGAAGCCTGTACGGCGAGCGCGAAGCCCATCTTCAGGTCGCGCTCCGACGAGATGCCGGTGGTCACGCCCTGGCCCTTGTGCCCGGCGACAGGCTTGGTGACGACCGGAAAGCCGAGCTGCGCGGCGGCGCGCTGAGCCTCATCCAGCTCGAAGACGATCTCGCCGCGCGGCACGGGCAGGCCGAGGTCGTCGAGAAAGGCCTTGGCACGGTCCTTGTAGGTGGTCAACTCCGTGTCCTTGATGCTGTCGCGGTGCAGCACCGTGGAGCGCCCGCGCAGCTGCTTGCGCCCGTAGCCCCACTGGACCACGTCCTCGCTCTCCAGGTAGAAGTCCGGGATCCCGGCGCGGTAGCCGGCCTCGAGCAGCGAGTAGATGGTGGGGCCGCCGAAGTGGCTGCGCAGAAAGCGGCGCAGCACCGCGGCGTAGCGCGCCTCGAAGTCGAAGGCGCGGCCCTCGAGCTCGTCGCGCAGCCAGTCGGCGACGAGCTCGACGCAGCGCCGGCACACCTGCGGGTCGACGTACTGCACGGCGACGGTGACGACGCCGTCGTCCGCGGCGGTGGCCGACCAGCGCGTCGCGAACAGCCCCATGTCGAGCCGCTGCACCTCGATCACGGCGCGCGCGAAGAGCTCCGCGAAGTCGCGCGCCGGCGCCTCGCTCGCCAGTCCCGGCAAGCGCCCCACGACCGCTGCCCAGAGGTCGCCGAGCGGCAGGCCGGCGCCCGGCGAGAGCTCGAAGGCCACCGCCTCGACGGCGAGCGGCACATTGGGCCCCAGGTACGCGCGGAGATGACTGACGTCAAAGTGTGTAGTCGCGGCCAAGGCGGCGTGCTCCTGTGTTCGGGGGTCGCTGGTGTCTGGCTGGGGCGGCGTGGGGTCAGTCGTCGACGACGCGGCGCCTGCGCAGGTCGAACGTGTCGCCGGCCGCCAGCACGTGGAGCCGCAGGCCGGTGAGGGAAAGGGCGCGGCCCTGGTCGCTGCTGCGGCGCTCCTCGCCGCCGCCGGGCCGCGGGCCGCCGGGCCGCGGCCCGCCGGCCGGCCCCGCGGCGGCGCCGTCCACGAGGCATACCACGCCGGGCCCGTACACCGTCGCGAGGCCGTCCGGGGACACCGTCATGCCGCTGCCCTCCTCGATGCCCACGCCGAGCGCGTCCGGGCGGGCGGCCACCACGGGCAGCAGGCGCGTGAGGCGCCCGCGCGCCACGAGGTGCGTGTCGATGGTGACGCCCGGGACGATGGCGAGGCCGGGCACATGGGGGATAGCGCCGGGCTCGTAGAACCGCGTGGGCTCGCCGCGCACGATCACCGGGTCGCCGAGCGCCATGGAGCCGGCGCTCGAGCCGCCCACCACAAGGTCGTCGCGGCTGCGGCGTCGCAGCTCGTCGATGAAACGGGTGCCCTGCAGGATGGACAGCAGGCGCAGCTGGTCGCCGCCGGTGAACATGATGGCCGTCGCCGCCGCAAGCGCCTGCAGCATCTGCGGCTCGTCGGCCTGATGGTGCGTGCGGATGTCGATGACCTCGAGGTGATGCACGTCTTCGAGCTCGAAGGCGGCTTCGTAGCGCTCGATGGTCTCGGTGCGCTGCTCGCTGGCCGTCGGCACGATGGCCACGCGCGCCTCCACGGCGCCGCCGGCCAGCTCCACGAAGCGGCGCATGATCGAGCGGTCCATGCCCTCCGCGCCGGAACCGCCCAGCAGCACCGTCCAGCCCGCGCTCGGCGCCGTCACGCGCCGCCCTCGTCAGCCGCGCCCGCCGGGCCGGACTCGGCCGCGGTCGCGTTCGCGGCGGCGGGCACGGCGGCGGCGCCCTCCGCCGCGGCGCGGGCGCGCTCCTCGCAGTCGTGCAGCCACTCGATGCCACCCTGCACGCGGCCGGTCATGTAGCAGACGAGGTCGCCGGGCTGAGCGCTCGCCGTGGCGCGGCGGATCGCCTCCGACTCGTCCGGCGACCTCTCGATGGCCGCCGCCTCGAGCCCGGCGGCTATGAGATAGCGCGTCTGCAGGTCCATCAGCTCGCCCGCCGCGCGGCCGCGCCGGTCCTCGGCCTCATACAGGAAGGCGGCGTCGAACAGCGGGCCGATGAGGCCGCAGATCTCCTCGTAGTCCTCGTCTCTGCGGTCGCCGACCACGTCGAACACGATGATGCGACGGCGCTCGCCGAGCTGCTTGACCAGCGACAGAAGCGCTCTGTAGGCATGGGGGTTGTGGCCGTAGTCGAGCAGGTAGTCGACGCCGGCGATCCTCTTCAGGTTGAGGCGTCCCGGCGTCTGCAGCGGCGACGGCAGGAAGGACGTGAGACCGCGGCGGATCTCGTCGGCGCTCACGCCGTGCGCGTAGGCCGCGGCCGTCGCCGCCAGGGCGTTCTGGATGTTGAAGGCGGCGCGACCCCCGAGCGTCAGCGGCACGTCGACGACGCGCGCCACCGGGATGAAGTGGTCGTTCTCGAGGATGGCGATGTAGTCCTGCTCGCAGACCACCGCGGTGTGACCACGGTCGACGTGCTCGAGCACCACCGGGTTGGACGAACGCAGCGAGAAGAAGATGACGCGCTCGCGGCAGTACTGGAGCATGTCGACGCAGGCGGGATCGTCGGCGTTCAGCACCGTCGTACCGCCCTCCCTGACCGCCTCGGCGACCACGGCTTTGACCTTGGCCAGCTCTGCGACGTCGCGGATGTTCTGCAGGCCCAGGTGGTCGGGCTGCACGTTGAGCACGACGCCGACGTCGGCGGTCTTGTAGCCGAGGCCCGCCCTGAGGATGCCGCCGCGCGCCGTCTCGAGCACGGCGCAGTCGACGAGCGGGTCGCGGAGCACGACCTGCGCCGAGTACGGACCGCTCATGTCGCCCTCGGCGATGAGGTTGCCGCGCACGTGAATGCCGTCGGTGGTCGTCATCCCCACGCTGTAGCCGGCGTGCTCCATGATGTGCGCGGTGAGCCGCACGGTCGTCGTCTTGCCGTTGGTGCCGGTGACGGCGATGATGCCGATGTCGTGCGGGGCGCCGCGCGGAAAGAGCATCTCCACGATGGGCGCTGCCACGTTGCGGCGTGTGCCGACGGCCGGCTCGAGGTGCATGCGCAGCCCCGGCGCCGCGTTGACCTCGATGACGGCGCCGCCCAGCTTCTTGACGGGCTGCTCGAGAGTGGAGGCGATCACGTCGATGCCGGCGATGTCGAGGCCGACGATGCTGGCGATGCGCTCGGCCATGAAGCGGTTGGCCTTGTGTACCGTGGCGGTGACGTCCACCGCCGAGCCGCCGGTCGAGAGATTGGCGGTGAGCTCGAGGCGAAAGACCTCGCCGGCCGGCAGCACCGTCGTCAGGGTGAAGCCGGCACGCTCCAGCAGGTACTCGGTGACCGATGAGGTCGATAGCCGCGTCATGACCTTCTCGTGGCCGTAGCCCCGCCGCGGGTTGCGGTTCTCGAGGTCGATGAGCTCCTGGATGGTGTGCTCGCCGTCGCCGCTGACGGCGGCCGGCTCGCGCATGGCGGCCGCCACAAAGCGGCCGTCCACGACGAGGATACGGTAGTCGTTGCCCGCGTAGAACTTCTCGACGATGACCTTGTCGCTGATCGCCTGGGCGCGCGCGAAGGCCTCGCGCAGGTCGGCCTCGTCGTTGATGCCCGTGGTGACGCCCTTGCCGTGGTGGCCATCGTGCGGCTTCACCACGACCGGGTAGCCCAGCCAATCGGCGTCCTCGATGGCCGACTCCACGCGCCGCACGACCGTGCCCTTGGGCACGGGGATGCCGGCGTCCCCCAGCATGTGCTTGGTGAGCTTCTTGTTGCCGGCCGTCTCGACGCCGATCATGCTCGTCAGCGAGGTGATGCTGGCCTCGATGCGGCGCTGGTACTTGCCCTCGCCGAGCTGCACGAGGTTGTAGTCGTCCAGGCGGAGCACGGTGATGCCGCGGTGCTCCGCCTCCTCCACGATGGCCGCCGTCGAGGGCCCGAGAAAGTGATCGGCGCCGATGTCCTCGAGCTCGATGATCATGCCCTCGAGGTCGATGCTGTCGCGCTTGCCCTGCAGGATGGCGTTGACGATCTCGATGGCGCGCTCGCCGGCGGTGGCGCCGGCCTCCTCCACCCAGTAACTGTAGATAACCCGGTAGACGCCGGGGGCGTCGGAGTCGATGGTCTTGCCGTAGCCGACGTCCATACCGGCGATGACCTGCAGCTCCAGAGCCAGATGCTCGATGACGTGCCCGAGGAGGGTGCCCTCGCGCATGCGGCGGATGAGGCCGCCACGCTCGTCCTCGGAGCAGCGGTGCTCCTCCAGGCTGGGGACGAGCTCGAGCAGGGCGTCGGTGAAGCCCTCGATCTTGTCGGTGAAGACCTCGTCGTAGTCCTGCAGGTCGACCCGGAGGACGATCACCGGGCGATAGCTGTAGTAGTTGGCGCCGCGCAGAGCGCGCCAATCGATGAGCTTGACCATCCCGTCTCCCTTGCCGTGGCGCGAAAGTGCCATACTACTACCGTGATCCTGCTTCGCGACATCGATGTGTACGCGCCCGAGCCGCTGGGCCGCCGCGACGTGCTGCTCGCCGGCGGGCGCGTCGTAGCCGTGGCGCCGGGCATCACGCCGCCGGGCGGCGTGGACGTGGACGTGGTGGACGGCCGGGGCCTGCTGGCGCTGCCCGGCCTCATCGACGGCCACGTACACATCGCCGGGGCCGGCGGCGAAGGCGGCCCGGCCACGCGCACCCCCGAGCTGCGGCTGAGCCAGCTGCTCGAGGGCGGCATCACCACCGTTATCGGCGCGCTGGGCACCGACGGCTTCACGCGCTCGCTCGAGGGCCTCCTGATGAAAGCCAAGGCGCTGCGCGCCGAGGGCGTGAGCTGCTGGATCTACACCGGCGCGTATCAGGTGCCACCACCGACGCTGCTCGGCGACGTCGGCCGCGACCTCGCGCTCATCGAAGAGGTGATCGGTGTCGGCGAGATCGCCGTGGCCGATCACCGCTCGTCCGCGCCCACCGTGGACGAGCTCATCCGCATAGGCGCGCACGCGCGCGTGGGCGGCATGCTGGGCGGCAAGGCCGGCATCGTGAACCTGCACCTCGGCGACGGCGAGGGGCCGTTCGAGATCGTCCGCGAGGCGGTGCGGCGCAGCGCGCTCAAGGTGACGCAGTTCCTGCCCACGCACGTCAATCGCAGCGCCGCGGTCTTCGCGGACGCCCTGGAGTACGGCCGCGACGGCTACGTGGACATCACCGCCAGCTCGTACCCCTACTTCGCCGACGAAGAGGTGAAGCCGTCGGCGGCCATCGCGCAGCTCCTGGCCGCCGGCGTGCCCATCGGGCATATCACGATGAGCTCCGACGGCTGTGGCTCGTTACCGTCGTTCGACGAGTCCGGCGAGCTGATCAAGCTCGGCGTCGGCGAACCGGCGTCCATCTTCCGCGAGCTCGTGGACGCCGTCCGCCACGAGCGCCTGCCCCTCGACCAGGCCGTGCGCGTGGTCGGCGCCAACGTCGCCGACATCCTCAAGCTGCCGGGCAAGGGGCACCTCGCGGCCGGCACCGACGCCGACCTCGCCGTGCTCGACGAGGACCTGCGCCTGCGCCACGTGATCGCCGCGGGGCAGTGGATGATGCGCGACGGCGAGGTGCTGCGCAGAGGATCGTTCGAGGCGTAGCGCGGGCGGGGCCCAGGCGCGCTGCGGGCGCGGTTTGGGCGGCGCCAGAGCGCGGTTCTCAGCGCGACGCCCACGTCACTGGCCCTCGCGCAGCACCTCCATGCAGGCCGTGGACCACCAGAACGGCCGCACGGCCACACCGTCTGTCTGCAGCAGCTTCTTGCCGATCTCGCCGAGGACGACGTCCCTGACGGTGTCGATGACCACAGCGTGACGCACCGATCCGCCCGAGATGTACGCCTTTTTGCCATCCGACCGGACGGCGATGGAGGCGGGTCAGTAGGCGTCGAGGGGTATGCGTTTGACGACCTCCTGCGACTCGGTCGCGACCACCGCGCAGAAGAACTCCATGGGGCCCGCATTCGCCATCGTCCAGGGGTCGGACGGGACCAGGGCGGTGCAGACGACGTAGGCCTTGCTACCGTCTGGCAGCACGCCCACGCCCGCGGGCAGGAAGTGCTTGAACTTGTCCGACTTGAGGGGCACCACGGCGATGTCGGCGAGCGAGACCGGGTCGACGATGCGCAGCGCCTTGCGCTTGTAGTCGCTGCAGAAGATCCGGCTGTCGTCCGGGTCAACGGCGATCCCACCGATCACCCCGCACGAGACCCGTTTGACGATCTGCCAGGTCTCGAGGTCGAGCAGGGCGAGGCCGCCGCCGGCCCCCGACATGAAGATCGTGCGCCAGTCGGCGAGGGTGTGTCTGCCGCGGGTGAGGGCGTCCGTGGTGGCGATGTAGGCGTGCCGGCCGTCGAAGCTCACGGCCAGCTCCGCGCCGTCGCGCAGCTCGGGCAGCGTGCGCACCACCTTGGCGGAGGCCGCGTCGATGACCTGCAGGCCGGCCTTGGAGAGTACCAGTACCAGGGCGCCGTCCGGGGTGCAGGCCACCGCGGAGGAGCACGTCTGGAGCTGCGTGTACGGGTACTTGGCGGTGGCGGTCATCGTCCGCCGTCTGGACGGGGTCACGCCGGGCAGACGGATGCTGCCCACCTTCTCGTGAGTCTCGGCGTCGACCACCCACACCACCGGCTCGTCTTGATCGCCGACGTAGATGAGCCGGCCGTCCGGGGCCATGGCGACGCGCCCGAGATCACTTCCCAAGTGTGGCCGAAAGGCCAGCGTGTCGCTCTCGGAGTCGATGAAGGCCAGAGCGCCGCTTGACCCTTTGGCGCCGCGGGAGTCGGTCTCGCCCACGTAGGTGAAGCGCGGGAGCGCGAGGCGGCGTTCGATCTCGGCGCGGCCCACGGTGGCCACCGGCGTGGCGGCGATGCTCGCGGCGATCTTGTCCCCGGACCCGTCGCTGCCGCCGGTGGGGGCGGCGACGGTCGAGGCGTCTGTCTGCAGAGGGGTCGCGCCGTTGTCGGTGGAGCCGGAGCCGCTCGTCCCGCAGCCGGCCACAAGGAGGGCGGCGCAGAGTGCCGCTGTCAGAAGGACTCCAAGCCGAGCCGCCGCAGTCGCGAGCGCAGTCATGACCGCCTCCCCCAGAGGACGCTGCATGCACGTGCGTATGACTGTAGGCGTGCGGAGAGCCCGGGGCAAGAGGTCTCGGCGTTGCTCAGCCGATGACGACGATGCCGAGGTAGCCGTCGATGGTGAGCCGGTCGCCGGTGTGGATGAGCGCGGTGGCGAGAGGCACGCCGGTCACGCAGGGCAGACCGTACTCGCGGGCGATGATGGCGCCGTGGATCAGCA
>JBAXRL010000112.1:0-7882 GCA_037131205.1 Actinomycetes bacterium
GGGCTGCCCGCGGGGAGCGTCGCCGCCGCGGAGGGCTGCCCGCGGGGAGCGTCGCCGCCGCGGAGGGCTGCCCGCGGGGAGCGTCGCTCGTGGCTCACCGGCGCTGCACAGCTCTCGCGGCCGCCACCCGCCGGCGCCGGAGACGGTCGTTATCCCGGGCTTCTCAGCGGCCGCCCGCGGACCGGCCTTCTCTCCGCCGGAGATAACTCCGGCACGGACAGACGAGGTGGCCCCACGAGCGGGGTCAGGTCATATCCCGCGTCGAGCGGTGCGCCCGCGACCGAAGAGCTCCCGCTCCGTCAGCTTGGGCAGAGAGCCTTGACCTTCGCCAGGAGCAGCTCGGGGACCACCGGCTTCTCCACGAACTCCTGCACGGGGAGCCACGTTTCGTCGAGATCCTTCTTCGTGAACTTGCCGACATAGATGCCGGCCTCGTTGACGGCGGTGAGCATGAGGCGCGGCAGGGCCGCGGTGCGCTCGTCGGCCTGAAGGGCACGCGCCATCTTGAACCCGGCCGCGGTGTCCTCGGGGAGCATCACGTCAAGGATGACAAGGTCGGCGCCGAACTCGACGACGTTGTCGACGACGTCCTTGTCGTCGTTCTGGGACCCGACCACGTATCCGTTGCCCTCGAGGACCATCGAGACCGACTCCACGATGCTCGGTTCATCGTCGATCATGTAGACTCGCTTCACGATATACCTCCATTTGACTGTCGGGCTCGGACTCTCTCGCCGGCCCAGCTATCATAGCCGCCATGGAACAGGGACAGAACAGGATGGCACAGGGCACGCACGTCATCGCCCTGGTGGGCGCAGGAGATCTGGGCCTCGCGATTCTCAGGGCGCTCCTCGGCGTCCCTGGGGTCGAGGTCCGCTACGTGTTCGACGCGGATCCCGCGGCCCCGGGGATCGCACTGGCCCGCGAGAACGGCATCCGCTGCCGCGCCGACGGTCGCTTCGACGAGCTCAGCGACGACGCCGAGGTGGACCTCGTCCTGGAGACCGGCGGCGATGCGGACGTCCTCGCAGTGCTTGAGGCGAGCAAGCACCCTGACACCTGCCTGATCGGCGCCGCCGGCACGCGCTTTGTCTCTCGCCTGCTCGCCGAGATCACCGACGTCAGCCGGCGCGCGAACGTCGAGAAGGCCCGCTACCTGCGGCAGGCCTCGCATCAGGTCAAGTCGCCGCTGTCCTCGATCCAGACCTACGTCAACGTCATCCTCGGGGGCTACACCGGGGAGATCCCCGAGCGTACCCGCGACATCGTCGAGAAGATCCACTCCCGCTGCGAGGCGGCCCTCGGCGCGCTCGCCAAGCGGCGGATGCTGGCCGACCTGCGCTGCATCGACCGCGACGGCATGGAGACGAGCACCGTTCGCCTCGGGGAGAAGATCGACCAGGCAGTGGCACGCTACGCGGAGGCCGCGGCCGGGCGCGGCATCGAGATCCGGGTCCTGCCGCGCGACAGGCCCGACCTCGTGCGCTGCGGCCCGCCGCAGATGCTCGCGCTGCTCTGCGAGCTCCTCGAGAACGCGGTGATCTACTCCCACGACGGCGGCCTGGTGGAGATCGCCCTCGCGGCGCCGTCCGACGGCCGTCTCACGCTCGCCATCCGCGACCACGGCATCGGCATCCCGGAGCGCTGCCTCCCGCGGATCTTCGACGAGGACTACAGGGCCGACCCCGCGGTGAAGCACCACCAGGACGGCGCGGGCCTGGGCCTGGCCATCGCCCGCGAGATCGCCGACCTCCAGCGGTTCGGGCTCGCCGCCGAGAGCGAGGAGGGGCACGGCAGCGTGTTCACCGTGACCATCCCGGAGGCGCCGGCGGCGTAAGGGCAGGGGGCGTCGAGGAACGCTCACAGCCCCGCCAGGTGTGCGATCGCCGCAGCGGCATAAGCGGGCACCCGCTCGCCCAGACACTCGGACAGCTCCATCCCGCTCCCCATGTCGTGCGGCTCGATGCCCATGATCGCGACCGGCGGGATCGGGTAGCCGGCGTCACGTGCCAACTCCAGCACCTTGAGCACGTCGCCCTCGTGAGTCGTCAGGCCGCTCAGCTCCTTCTGCGTCTCCACCTCGTCCGGTGAGAAGAAGCGGTAGTCACCGGGGGGCAGACCGAGCCGCGCCGCGTCGATCACCAGCACCGCCGCGGTCTCGGCGTTCAGGTACGCCACGAGGCTGAGCGCGTCGGTGGAGAGGTCGACGGCCTCGAAGTCACGCTCGAGGCCGTTGCTCACGACATGCTCCACGACGCGCGGCCCGACGGCGTCGTCGCCGGCCATATAGCTGCCTACGCCGACAAGGTAGCGCACATCGCTCAGCGCACGAAGTTGACGTCGAGGTAGTGCGTGGAGCACGAGATGCAGGGGTCGTACGACCGCACCAGCATCTCGAGCGCCAGTTCCATCTCCTTCTCGCTCTTGTCCTGGGCGACGAGCTCAGGCACGAGCTTCTCGAAGTCGTATTGGATGTTGTTGTGGTTCTGGTTGGTCGGGATGATGCAGTTGCCGCCGAGGCACACGCCCTCGTCGTCGAAGTCGTACTCGTGGAAGAGGATGCCGCGCGGCACCTCGGTGGCGCCGGTGCCGGGACCGTACTTGACGGGCTCGACGAGGGGCTCGAGCCGGACGCCGGCGTCGATGAGCTCGTCCAGCAGGGCGACCGACTCGTAGACGTCCGAGGCGATCTCGACGACCTGCGCCACCGTGTTCATGTAGGGGTTGGTGCAGATAGGCTGGATGCCGAGCGCCTCGGCCACCTTTTTCGCCTCGGGATGGAGCCTGTCGTAGTTGTTGTTGAAGCGCGCCAGGGCGCCGGCCGCGTAGGAGTCCAGCTTGTGCTTCGTGTACTTGGCCGTCGACTGCGGCACGACGAACTCGTTGGTCACCTGCTTGTAGTCGGCCACCGGGTAGCGCTCCTTCGTGCCGTCCGGGAGCAACGACTGGATGTCGCCGTCGTAGAGCCCGTAGTCCTTGTCGTTGGACAGGGCGATGTACTCCGTGGGGCGGTCGAACGCCGGCACGTTGGGGGCCAGCGCGATGACGGTCGCGACCGTCGCCTCGAGCTCGGGCACGGCGGCCAGGAGCTGTTCCCGCAGCTCCTTCAGCTCCTTGGTGGTGGGCACCGCCGCCATGCCGCCGGGGACGATGCTCATGGGGTGCGTGGTGCGGCCGCCGATGAGCGAGCCCCACTCGTGCCCCAGCCTCTTGAGGCGCAGCGCCCGCGCCACCACGTCGGTGTGCGTCGCGACGAGCGGGAAGACCGACGGCGCGCCGAGAAAGTCGGGGGCCGCCAGGAAGTTCACGTGAAGCACGTGCGAGTCGAAGTTCTCGGCGTGCTTGATCAGCTCGCGCAGCTTCCGGCTCTGCGCGCTCACCTCGATGCCGAGCGCGTCTTCCGTGGTCTTGACCGATGCCAGCGTGTGCCCGATCGAGCAGATGCCGCAGATCCGGCTGGTGATCCGCGCGACCTCGGAGTAGTGGCGACCACGCACCATGGACTCGAAGAAGCGCGGCGACTCCGGCACCTGCCACACGCACTTCTCGACCACGCCGTCGGTCACGTTGACGATAATGTTGCCGTGACCCTCGACGCGGGTCAGATGCTCGACGCGGATGCGAGCAGTCGTGGTCATGAGGTGGCCTCCAGGTCGATGGCGGTGAACATCAGCGCCTTTTCGGCCGCCCGCTTCTGCGAGAACCCGGCGCGGTGCACCAGCACCCTTTCGAGGGCGGGCACGTTGGGCTGGTCGACGAACCCGCGGCAGGCCTCGCAGGGGATACCGTAGGCGGGGCAGGGGGCCGCGCAGCCGGCGCGCGCGACCATGCCCATGCAATGGTCGTCTTCGTCGTAGCGGCACACAGTCTCGCGGCGCTTGCACTCCACGCAGACCGGATAGTTGGGGATCACAGGCTCCTTGCCGTGCAGCAGGTGAGCGACGATCTGCAGGACTTCGTACTTGTTCACGGGGCAGCCGTAGGCCGAGTAGTCGACCTTGATGGCCGCCGAGATGGGCTGCGCCTTCTGCGAGTCGAGCTGGGGCTGACCGGCGTCGTCGCCGTACACGTACTCGCTGTAATCGGACTGGTGGTTCTTGAGCGCGTTGATGCCGCCGCCGGCCGCGCACTGGCCGTAGGCGATAACGATGGCGGCGCGCGCGCGGATGCTCTCGAGCCGCGCGCGGTCGGCCTCGCGCGTAAAGCTGCCCTCGATGAAGGCGACGTCGATCGGATCCGTGGTCGTCTCCGACATCGCCTCGCGGAACTCGACGATGTCGACGTGGTTGATGAGCTCGAGGAACGCCACGTCCCCGTAGTTGGTCATCTCGATCTGGCAGCCCTCGCAACAGGTGAAATCGAAGAATGCGACCTTTGGCTTGCTCATCAGAACGCCTCCTCGAGACCCTGGACGTCGGCAAACGAGAACACCGGGCCGTCGACACATACGTACTTGTCATTGATCTGGCAGTGGCCGCACTTGCCCACGCCGCACTTCATGCGGCGCTCGAGGTCGACGAGGACGTTCTCGCGAGGGATGCCGATCATGTCGAGCTCGCGGATCACGAACCGGTAGAAGATCGGCGGCCCGCAGATGACCGCGCGCGTGTGTGGCGACAGCTCGACCTTGGGGAACAGCGTGGTGATGACGCCGACGTTGCCCGCCCAGCTCGGGTCACCCTTGTCGACGGTCTCGTAGAACTCGACGTCGTGGGTGGTCCGCCACTTCTCAAGATCGTCCGTGAACAGCTGCAGCCTGGGCTCGCGCGCGCCGTAGAACAGGATGAAGCGCTTGAACTCGTCGCGACGGTCCAGGATGTACTGGATGAGGCTCCGGGTCGGGCACAGGCCGATGCCGCCCGCCACGATGAGCACGTCCTGCCCGCGGAGCTTGTCGAGGTCGAAGCCGCGTCCCAGAGGGCCGCGCACGTAGACCGACTGCCCTTTGTCCAGTTTGGTGACCGCACCGGAGACGCGCCCGACGGAGCGCACCACCAGGTCGAAGGTGTGTTTGCGCGTCGGCGAGCTGGCGACGCCGATCGGGATCTCGCCGTAGCCGAACAGCGAGAGCTCGACGATCTGGCCGGGCTCGTACTCCATCGGCTGACCGTCCGCCATCTGCAGGGTGAAGTGGGTCTCCGTCGGAGTCGCCTGCACGGTGCGTACGATGGTGGCCTCACGAGGCATGAAGATGTTCTCGACTTCGGTCCAGTGGCACTGGTGATTCATCTGTCGCTCCTCACGAGGCCATGATCTGATCAATGATACGCACCGGGTCGGCGATGTCGGCGGTGCAGCCGGCCGAGCAGCGGCCGCAGCCGACGCAGGCCGGCCCGCCCAGCTTCTCGTTCAGGTACGTCGCCTTGCGCATCATGCGATGGCGAAAGCGCGACGCCCGCTCGTCACGAAAGTTCTCGCAGGCGCCCTCGCCCAGCGAGCACTTGGCGAAGTCCTCGGTGAGGCAGCCGTCCCAGTAGCGCGTGCGCTGCCCCGACGTCTGGTCGACGTTCCAGGTGTCGTGCACGTCGAAGCAGTAGCAGGTGGGGCAGACTGTGTTGCACGTGCCGCAGGAGAAGCAGTCGGCGGCCATGGTCGCCCACATGCCCTCGTCGCCGAAGGCGGCGCGCACCTTGACGGCGATGCCCTCTGTGCTGTGCTCCAGCTTCTCGGGGCACTGCTCGAGGGCGGCGGCGTTGACATCCGCCGCCTCTGTGATCTGCGCCGCGGAGGCCGGACGGAAGACGCCAAGCTGGAGCAATGCCTCGCCGCGCTCGGTCAGCGGCTCGAACACGTAGCCGTAGCCGAGGGCCGTCAGGAACGCGTCGTGACCCTTGGGCTGCACGTCGGCGCCGACCGTGGCGAAGAACGCCCGCGCGGACACGTTGTGTACGTTTGAGGCGACGATCGTGGTGGCCTGGCGATGCGCCATGTAGTTGACGTCGTAGTTGCGCTCGGAAAAGAGGAGGTCGGTCTGGTCGATCGCCTTGACGTCGTAGAAGTGGACGCCGAGGAGGATCTTCTCGGTGGGATCCAGCGCAGCCTCGAACCCGGCGCCGCTGAAGTGGATAAGATCCTGGGCGGGAGGGAAGAAGAGCTTCTTCGGCGGCAGGATGGAGACGTCGTAGTCGAGCCGCAGCTCGTCCGGCGTCTCCAGGCGCTCGAAGGCGAACTGCGAGCGTTTGGCCACCGGTCCGTAGACCGGTCCCGCCTCGATCATGGCGGTCACGAACGCGGCAAAGTCGTCACTCCTGATAAATGAGGCGGTCATCGAACCTCGCTCGGTTGGACACGTGCCTCGCTCGCAACGAGCGAGCGGCCGGACCCAGCGGGCTGCCCCGCTGGCGTGAGAACGTTGGGAATCGGCACACGAAAACGCGCTCCGCGGTACGCGGGCGTCACGAACAGCGGTGTCAGGTGGGCGGCCACGCGATCTCCAGAGCGAGTGCGCTCGCGGGGTCTGAGCATGCCGGGCTTCTCCTTTCGGCGCGCTGGTTCAGGACGTGCTCGTCACGCTATCTGATTGCGAAAGCAGTCACAAGCGAGACCGCAGCCGGAGCGCGCCGCGCTGGGCCTCCCACGCAGAGCGTACTCGCCGGGGGTGATCTGCCGGGCCAGGGCGATCTGGTGCGTATCTTCGCACCGCTGCCGCCGAGTGCTCGGCCGTGGTGCGCCGTCACCTGGAGTCTCGTCGGCAAGATGTCGGCAGTCTTGCCGCTGTGGAAGGAATCCGGCCGCTTGCCGGAAGGCGACATCGCCCGATGCAGGAAGAAAGTGGCGCCCCCGGCTGGAATCGAACCAGCGACACCAGGTTTAGGAAACCTGTGCTCTATCCACTGAGCTACGAGGGCATTATGGCCATTTACAGGGATTTTACCTCTGCGGCGGCTCGGACAAGGATACCACGACATGACCATCCCCGTCGCTCAGGCGCCGGTGAGCCACGAATGCGGCGCCCGGCGGATGCGCCGCCGGTTGCGCTCCCGGCGGGCGCGCCGGCGGCCGCGATCGGCGTGCATCCGCGCCGCGGGGACGGCCTGCGTTGGAATGGCGACAGTGCTCCGCCTCGGCCCTGGCGCCGCGCCTCTTCATTCCAGCAGGCGCTGAAGGCCATCTAGGATCAGATCGAGACCGAAGTCGAAGGCTGCGGCGTCATCGTAGGGCTTCACGGCGTATTCCGTCGCAACGCAGGTCAGGGACGGATACGCGCCTTGCGGGACCGCCGCGAGGACCTCTTGAGCCTCCTCGGTGGTGTCCACATCATCGCCCAGCGAGAGGTTGGACCGCTGTCGCTCGAAGCCGTAGATGTAGCTGTCGAGCGTCAGGAAGGCGTTTGCGGCGATCCCCGGGGAGAATCCGGCCTGAAGCAACGTGCCAAGAACCCGATCCGCGTAGCTCAGTCTGCGGGGGCCACTCCATTCTCGGGAGTCGATGAGCGCGGCGCCCCATCTATGACGGGAGAAGACTTCGCGGGCGGAGACTGCGCGGCGCCGCATCGCCTCCTTCCAGTCGACGCCACGGGAAGGGAGGTCGATCTCGGCCACAACGAGATCCATCATGCTGCCGAGGAGGTCGCCCTTTCCCGCGACATGGTTGTAGAGCGACGCCGCCTCGACGCCGAGCCTTCGGCCGAGCTCGCGCATGGTGACCGACTCGATCCCGCTCTCGTCCGCGAGATCCATCGCCGCACGCACTACTCGTTCCCGGTTGAGCGTGTCTCGCACTTCGTTTCCGCCTGCTCCCCGAGCGTTCGTGGCTCCTCCTTCGACTGTCCGCGCCGCGCGACTCGACTTCGGCGCTACTTGACATACTAACACCGTTAGTACACAATGGGAACACCCGAGGCTAACAGCGTTAGTAACGAGGGCCCCGTGCTCAATGGCGC
>JBAXRL010000113.1:0-7855 GCA_037131205.1 Actinomycetes bacterium
CGCTGCCGGCGCTCCTCGTGCTCGGCGACATGAGCATCCAGGGCAACATCAAGCCCATTCGCTCCCTCGTCGAGCCGCTGCAAGTGGCGATGGACAACGGCGGGAAGCGCGCCTTGGTGCCCATCGAGAACAAACGGCAGTTCCTCGAGGTGGCGCCGGACGTGCTCGAGCAGGTCGACCCCGTGTTCTACGGCGATCTGCGGCAAGCGGCGTTCAAGGCGTTGGGGCTGAGCTGAGAACCGAACATGAGCCCCATGAAGCCCCGCTCACTGCGTCGATCCAACAGGTCCGCACCGCCCTATAGCTTCACGGCGTCCACGCCAAGCTCCCGAGGGACCTCCTTGACCGCGAGGTCACGCAACCGCAGCACGTCGCCCTCAGAGAAGTGCGTGAAGACGCAGTCGTACCGGGCCGTCCGGCTGGCGTCGTAGAGGATCTTGAACTTGGCCGCGGCGACAGGCGCCCGCTGGGCCAGCCATTGATAGCGCTGCTTGTGTCCACTGCTGTGGAGCGGCGTCGCCGAACGAGCGAGATACTCCTCAGCGAGGTGTACCGCGATGTAGAAGAGGGTGGTGATGGGCCACTCGAGGAATCTAGCCTGCTCGCCACCCAGCGTCTGGTAGGCCCTCGCGTTGCGTTCGCACTGCTCGCGATGGCGGGCCGCCTCAGGCACTGCTACGCGACCCTCGTGTACTCGCTCAGGTCGGGAACGAATGCGTCGGCAAAGTAGACGGTGGCATCCAGCAAGACGCCATCCTTCCTGACGTCGTCTGAGAACACGAAGGTCTGCAGATCCTCCAGAAGCGCGAGATTCCAACTGGGAGCGATCACTGCGACGTCAACCAAGGATGGGTCGTCACTTCCCCTGCGCAGATACACATCCGCTTCAGAGCACCGCTTCGACACTCGTGCCGCGTACTTCATGACGGCGTCCGCGATAGCAGCCGGCCGCGTTGTGGTCGTCACCGTCATGACTGCCTCCCGCACCGAGCCGACGAGCAACTGCTGCAAGACGCGGCAGTCAACAGGCGACTCGCCGCAAGGGACAAGCGGACCCTGGAGATCCCTTGGCAAGCAGAAGCCACGCTGCAACTCCTCGTCCATCTCCGGTGATCCGACGATGCGAAAGCCAAGAGCCGCGTCGGCACCCTCGGTTGTCTCCATCTGTCTAAGCGTCGGCTGCATCTTCGAGAATCTTGAGCTGATCGGCGCCGGGATTCTGCGCGACGAACATCTGGTAGTTAGCGATAGCGGCATTGAGGAATTCCTTCATTCCTCGATGCGACAAAGCGACCCGCGCCGCGATGACCACGGGCGTCCCGCCGTCCGGGCCGGGGCCTTGCAGAAGGTACTCCGCCCTGAGAAACGTCAGCATGAACTCGTACGGGGAGAACTGGATCTGCGCCGAGTTGGCATAGTGCGGAGTCAAGTCCGCAGTCGGAATGGGGAATCCGGCCAGACCTTGTTGCGGCGCCTGTTTCAGAGTCAGTCCGCCGTCAGAATCGTCCGCCATGTTGGTCCCCCTCCGCGTCGGCCTGTGGCGAAGACACTGTACCACTGCCAGAGGACCACGGCATCTCCGTCCTAACCGGACCTGTGGGGCGCACGACTACCGATGATGCGCCGACCTCCTCTCGCGGCTTGGAGCATGGTCCCCAAAAGGGGATGCCGACGCCAGGGCTCAACCTCGTCCCCATGTTGCGGCGTGTACGACCTCAGACCCGGTGAATGCCGAGCACAGATCGGAAGCAAGTCGGGCATCGCGTGAGGTGACGCATCTGTCCGGGGCACCGAGTCGGATGGGCGCGGTGCCTGCGGGGCGAGGGCCGGCTCTGCGAGACACGCGCCGTCTCAGGTGGCGGCCTACGTGGCGGCGCGCGAATGGGTCGAGGCCCTCCCCCCCAGCGAGGTCGTCGACGTCGTCAGGCAGGGCTTCGCGGTCGCCGCGGGCAGCGACACTGGCATGCGCGATCTCGCGCGCGCGCTGTTCCCTCTGAGGAACGCCTCGACCTTGTGGACTGCTGCGTAGAAGATCACGGTGACCGCCCATTCGCAGTACGCCGCATTCCGGCCGCCAAGCTCCACACGGTAGAAGGCCCAATTGCGGGCCTCCTGTTTCCGGTGGTCTTGTTCCGACGGCATGGTCTACGCCAGCCGAATGAAGCCCTCCAAGGAAGGCATGATCGAATCGGAGAAGAACACCGATGGGTCGATGTGCACGCCGATGCCCTTGGCGTCCGGCAGCACAGACATGTCGATGGCTTCTGACATGAGATCGATATTCCACGTGGGTGCCACGACCAAGACTCGCATCGTGTTCGGGTCAGCGTGATCACGCATCGTCCAGATCTGCGTTTGCGGCCACGCATCGTGGACTCGGTTGGCGTAGGCATGAGCGACAGCGAAGAGCTGTGTATCATCGGTAGCGGTGGCCGCTCGGCTCGCATCGCCAGGAACAGAGGCGTGTCGGAGCGAAACAACGCTCCCGAGCAGCTGAGTCTGGTCCGTTCGAGGTGGCCTGCGAATCGTCGCCGTGCCACCTACCCGAGCGTTGGGCATCACGTAGACGCGAGCGGCGCCTCCTGCGCTCTCTTCGAGCACGCCAGGCATCAGTCTTCTTCCTCAGAGTTGGACGGTGCGTCATCTACGTGCAGCGCGCCCTATTGGCGTGTCAGGAATCCACTCACCTGTCGCGCGAGGCAGCCATACCAAGGATACCCCAGCCCGGCGGCTCGCGTGCAGCGGACCTCGGGTGACGTTGGCCACGTGCGCGCACGGGCGCCTGTGCGCGATGGCTCGAAATGATGAGGGCGGCCCGTGAGCTTTGGCTCACGGGCCGCCCTGAACAAGAGACTGACGCGTTGCCCCTGCATATCCCGGAATCCCGAGACGCAAGCGTGAGATCCTGGGCCACGCCTCTGCGCGTGTCTCGTCCAACGTTTGAGTAGTTGTGACTACTCAAGTCGCTATGAGTATTAGCAAAAGACTTAGCATTGTGCTACGCTCTCCTGGAGACGTTGGCGGCGTGGTCAACACTCATCCGTCGGCCTCGAGACCAAGGCCGAACGACGCAATGCATGTGGAGGAGGCGCAAGTTGCCCACGAGCAGAGAGCGAGTCCTTGAGATCGCTCTGGAAGTTCTGCGGGAGAGCCCCAATGGGGTCAGGTTTGCGGCCCTCACGCGCGAGATCATTGCACGCGATTCTTCGTTGAACCCCGAGACGGTGCGCTACTACGTATGGGGTCTGGCTCAGAGCTACCCGGATCGAGTCTGCAGGCCGGCCAGAGGTGTCATCCAGCTCGTCGAGTACGACGGCCCACCCGCCGGTCCACCAATGCGACCGGCATCGCCGGGCACAGCTGATCATTTCAGCGACATGGATGGCGACAACAGGAGGACCTTCATTTTCGGCCGCGATGGTCGGCCCGTAGCGGTGCTGCTGCCGATTGAGGAGTACGGGGGGCTTCTTCGCGGACAGGCCGGTGGCTTTCAGAGGGACTCACGGGGTGCAGGGGGCTCAACGGGCGGACAGGGCATGGCAACCCGGCGGGATCCGCAACGCCCGCAGCGACCGCCGGGCGCGTCCGACGCCAAAGCCCTGGCGGACCACATCCGCTCGATTGAAGGCTTCGCCTTCGTTGAACCGGACCCCCCTCACGCCCATATGGGCGCGACCCTGGTCGACAGCATCCTTCAGCGCGGCATGAACTATGACGCGGTCGTGCTCCCGCGAGTGCGCAAGCTGCGGGACGACCACCCCGAGGCGGCGACGACCAGCGGGTTCGCCGGGCTCATGCAACAGGTGGAGCTCAGCAGCCTCATTGACTTTCGCGGGGAGTACGTGTTGGCGACGATCCGCGAGCTCACCGAGGTGCTGCTCGATACCCGCGTCGAGACCGAGGAAGAGCTTCGCGTGTGGCTGGACGAAGCAGCCAACAGGCAGCGGCTGGCTCAGATCAAGGGCATCGGGCCCAAGACCGGGGAGTTCATGCGGCTGCGTTGTGGAGCCCGCGACGCCGTGGCGGTCGACCGCTGGCTGATCCGGATGCTCGAAGAAGCCGACGTGGACGTCAAGGGATTCTGGAATCAGCACAAGGTCATCTCGGATGCCGCTGGGCTGCTAGGCGTGGCAGCAGCGGAGCTGGAAGAGAGCATTTGGACCTACATGAGCAAGAGGCGGGAGTCGAAGGCACCGTGATTGCGCGGTCGCGAACCCTTCGGCCCCTGCGGAATGTGTGAGTCGGACGCCCCGTGGATGGCGGCAGCTTCAGCGGTGACGACGGTTTCGTGATCGTCTCGGTCCTGCGCCTGGCCGCGGGGACTACGTGGAGGCGTGAGCCGCGCGGCGAGACTGCGCGCTTCTTATCGGGCCGTTTGTCGTGAAGCCGAAGACCACCCAAGCCACCCGTTGCCTGAGTGCGACCGCCAGTCCCACGGGGCGAAGGATGTCTGACGGGCTCCTGCCGCCGTTCGTGGCGATCGTAGCGGCGAAGCCGGCGACTGCGAGCTCTAAGCCGACGATCCGCGACACGGATAGGTGAGCGGCCGTGGATTCCGTGACTGCGAACGACGACACCTGCGCCGTGTGCGGCGGAGTGACCAGCTTTGGCCATGTGATAGCGACGAACTCCTTGCCCATGACGCACCTCGACGGGCGCTTGCCCGCGATGCAGCCCGGCTACATGAATAGGTGGCTCTACAAGTGCCCGCAGTGCGGCTACTGCGCACCGAGCATCACTTTGGTGCGGGCAGGTGCCGCTGAAGTCGTGCACTCTGAGGAGTACAAGCAGCAACTCGACGACCCAGATCTGCCTCTCATTCCCCGGGCGTACCTCTGCTGGGCGCTGATCGTCGAGGCCGCCGCCGCGGGGCCCGCCTCCCGTGGCGTCGTGGAAGCTCGTCTCCACGCGGCTTGGGCCTGCGACAACGGCGAAGACGTCGATGCGGCGGTCGTGGCACACCACCGGCTGAGGGCGGCGTCTGCCCTGGAAGCGCTCCACGAGTCCGGCGGCACCTACAGACCTCACGACTACAGCGGCGACTGCGGTTTGCTTGCCGACCTGTATCGCCGGGCCGGGCGCTTCGAGGAGGCCGCGGCGGCGGCGCGCGCCGGCCTCCCCTGCGCAGCCAACGTCTTCGCCCGTCGGCTCCTCGAGCTGCAGCTGCGCCTGGTGGCCGCGGGCGACGTGGCAGAGCACCTGCTCTGCGAGGTGACCGCGGAGGACGCCGAAGACGTGAGATTCATCGGCAAGTGGGTCTTCTACGAGGCGCTCGGGAGGCTGCGGCAGAACCCGGACGGCATCTGGTTCAAGGACCTCGTCGACGACATGCTGGACGCCAACGCGGCTCTCGATCCTCGGACACTGGTCGGCTTTCTCGCGAGGGCCTTCGAGGACGACTCGAGGATCGTCCGTGGCCCTTTCCGCGGCGTCTTTGGCCATGTGCCGCTCCGCGACGCGACGGCGCCTCACCCAAGAGCGACGGAGTGGACGGAGGCCCCACCCCGGACGAACGTGGTGAGGGACAGGTACAGGGGAACGACGGCCTACGTCCGCGTCCTGCGCGAGCTCGTGCGGACTGCCGAACAGGGACATACCACCGGGTTTGGCGACCTCGCCGTGATCATGGGCGTCGGGCCCGTTGGAGCTTCCACGGGCAGGGAGGTCAGCCAGGTCCTCACGGAGATCTGCGAGGACGAGGTGAACCGCGGGCGGCCGATGCTGGGCGCGGTGGTCGTGGGCTCCAAGGGCCGACCCAGCGCTCGCCTCTTCACGCTCGCGCGGGCGCTCGGTCTGCCGGCCTTCCGTGAAGACGAAGCACACTTCTGGGCGCACGAACGCGAGTCGGTGTACGAAGCATGGCGGCGACCCCTGTCGAAGAGCCAGCCGGCGCAGAGGCAAGAAGCGAACACAGGGGGGAGGTGAGCGATCATGGGGTGGACGTTCGAACGCGACGACACCTGCGCCGTGTGCGGCACAGTGAACAGGGTCACGCATGTGTTCGCCGCGAGCTCGCTGCCCGCCACGCACCTTGACGGGCGCCTGGCGGCCATGGGGCCCTGCACCATGAGCTGGTGGGTCACGCGCTGTGCGCAGTGTGGGTACTGTGCGGGACGCATCGACTGGGCCCCCAAGGTGGCGGCCGAGGTCGTGCGCTCGGCAGCCTATCGCAGGCAGCTCGAGGACGCTCGCCTGCCCGTCCTGGCGAGGTCGTGCCTCTGCGCGGCCCTGATCGCCAAGGCCGCCGATGGGCCTGCCTCTCGTGGCATCGTGGAGTGCCACATGCGCGCCGCCTGGGTCTGCGACGATGCGGCCAGTGCAGACGCGGCCATCGCCTGCCGGCTGCGAGCGGCGGCTGCCTTGAGGGTGCAGCGCAGGTCCGGCAGACGGAAGGGACCCGACTTCAGAGGGGACACCGCGCTGCTTGCGGACCTTTGCCGTCGAGCGGGGCGTTTCGAGGAGGCCGCTGCCACTGCGCGCGCCGGCCTCCCCGGCAGAGTTGCGACCTTCGCCGGCCGACTCCTCGAGCTGCAGCTGCGCCTCGTGGCCGCGAGTGACACCGGCGTGCACAGGCTCCACGAGCTCGGTGGGGCGGACGCGAAGGACTTGGCGTCTATCGGATGGAAAGTCCACGCCGTGGGACTTGCCTCTCCGGAGAGGGGCATTGGCCAGGAATGGTACAACGACCGCATCTACCAGCGACTGGCCGGCGACGCATCGGTCGATTCAGAAACCTTCGTCGACTTCCTTCGGAACTACGCGACTCCCTTCCTGGACTACCGGGCTTCCTTCCACGATTTCGGGCCCTTCCTCTGGGGGTCCAGGATCGCCCTCCATAGCCCCGATCACGGCGAGATCCTCTTGGTGGAGCACCCGAATCCTGCGCCGGCCCCTCTGCCGCAGATGCCGTGGGTGGAGGACTCGCCGCGGGTGAACGTGGTGGGAGACAGGTACAGAGGCACGCAGGCCTACGTTCGCGTCCTCTGCGAGATCGCCGCAACTGCCGAGCGTCAGGGAACCATCACGTGCGCGGACCTGGCCCTGCTCATGGGCATCAGGCGCGGCGGGGTCTCCATGCACAGGGCGGTCAGCCGGGTCCTTGCGGAGATCTGCGAGGACGAGGTGAACCGCGGGCGGCCCATGCTGGGTGCGGTCGTGCTGGGCTGCAGAGGCCGCCCCGCCCGCGGCTTCTTCACTCTCGCGCAGGCCCTTGGGCTCCTGGCTCCCGACGAGGATGAAGCGACCTTCTGGAAGGCAGAGCTCGAGGCGGTGCATGAGGTATGGCGGCGACCGGATCCGAAGGCGTAGGCGGCAGAATGAATTCGCGATGAGTCGATTGGCGGCGAGGTGAGCCAGGAGGACCTCGCCGAGATCCTTGAGCTCGCCATCGAGGGCCGGCGGCGCGTGAAGGAGCAGCTCAAGAAGATGGGCGCCTTCGAGTACTCGCAGGTCTCCTTCAGCTACCTCGTGAGCGAGACCGGCCAGGAGTGCTTCGTCGGGGTGCCGGAGCAGGGCGGCAGAGAGCTCATCTCCGCCGATCCGCTGGCGCCGGGGACGCTGTACGCAGCTTCGGTGAGCGGCGACGGGACCGCGGGGCTCTACCGCATCGAGGTGAGCCTCTCGTCGGGAAGTGGCAAGCTCAAAGCAGCCGGCGGCATCGCGGGCAGCACCAAGGAATCGATCAACAGGGCCTTCAGCTACCTGCTCGCGAACAAGACGGCCTTCGGCGTCGGTCGCGAGGTCGACACTCAGGACTTCCACGTCGAAGTGATCGACCTGCTGGGCAACAAGGTCGCCGCTGAGATCGGCGTGGCGTTCTTCATCGCCGCCTACTCGATGCTGAGGAAAGCCCCGC
>JBAXRL010000114.1:0-7792 GCA_037131205.1 Actinomycetes bacterium
CGCAGGTGCTGGAGCCGACGCCGGTCTCGACCTGCGGCGCCTGCAGGATCACCGAACCGTCCGGGTTGAGCGAGATGCCGACCTGCACGCGCCCGCGCGCCGCCTCCTGCCAGGCGGCATGCCAGGCGTGGTGGAACGAGAAGCCGAGGCCGCGCAGCTTGCCGTCGCCGCGGCCCGCGCCGGCGCCCGGCGCCGCGCGGCGCCGCCAGCCGATGCGCTCCGCGCCCGCGCGCAGGACCGCCGCCAGACTCTCGTTCGGCACGTCCTCCCATTCGTGGCTGAAGTTGCCGATGGCCACGTCGATGGGGTCGAGGCCGAGCTCCTCGGCGAGCGTGTCCACGGCGAGCCCGAGAGCCAGGTTGAACTGGATGTTGCCGATGCCCCGCATGCAGCCGCCGGGGATGGAGTTGGTGTAGACCGAGTGCCCCTTGAGCCGCACCGCGGGAATCCGCGGCAGCAGCACCTCGAGGGCGTCGAGCTCGAGCACCATCTTCACGGCGGCGTGCGTGTGCTCCGCATAGGCGCCGCTGTCGCCGAGCGCGCGGGTGGACAGCGCCGTCAGCCGTCCGTCGCGAGTAGCGCCGACGCGCATCGCGTAGTCGATGGCGTTGCGCGTGTCGTGGAAGTCCTCGCGGCGCGTGTGCTTGAAGCGCACGGGGCGACCCGTACGGCGCGCCAGGATGGCGGTAAAGATGAAAAAGATCTGGTCGCCGACGTTGCCACGGCCGAACGAGCCGCCCACGTAGGGGCAGATCACGCGGACCTTGTTCAGCGGCAGGTCCAGCATCTCGGCGATGTGCATGCGCGTCTGGTCGGCCTGGTAGAGGTTGGTCCAGCAGGTGAGCTTGTCGCCCTTCCAGCGTACCAGGCAGCCGCGCGTGTCCAGGCAGCCGTGATCGGCGCGGTGGTGGCGGGAGGAGACCTCGATAGTCACGTCGGCCGCGGCGAACCCGGCCTCCACGTCGCCGCGCTCGTAGAAGACGTCCTGCTGGGTGTCCTCGGCGACGGGAAACAGGTTGTTGGCGGGGTTGATCTCGGGGTGGATGAGGGGGGCGCCCGCGGCGAGAGCGTCCTCGGGGCGCAGCGCGAACGGCAGCTCCTCCCACCGCACCTCGAGGAGGCGCAGCGCCTCCTCGGCGATCTCCTCGCTCTCGGCGGCCACCACGGCGCCGGCCTCGTCACCGGCCCAGGTGACGTGGTCGGACAGCACGCGCCGGTCGCGCAGGCTCGGCCAGTACATCTGCTTGTAGCCGGCCGTGTTCATGCTGGTCCAGGCGTTGGTGGTCGGCTTGAGCGCCGCCACCTCGGGATCGGCGCAGGTCAGCACGCAGTGCACGCCCGCCAGCGCCTCGGCCTTCGCGGTATCGATGCCGACGATACGCGCGTGGGGGAAGGGGCTGCGCAGCACCCTGGCGTGGAGGAGCCCGGGAAAACGGATGCCGAGGGCGATGTCGTCCAGGTAGTCGGCCCTGCCGCCGGCCTTGTCCGGCCCATCGACGCGCGGCCGGTACGTGCCCACATAGCGGTGCGGATCGCGGGGCACGAAGCGCGGCGGCGTCACGTCTCCGCGCTCCCCGTCTCAGCGGCTGGGGCTCCCGCGGCGGGCACGGCGAAGCCCTCCCGGTTCGCCGCGTCGCGCCGCGCCGGCGCCGCGGCCAGCACCGCCTGCGCGATGCCCTGGTAGCAACCGCAGCGGCAGAGGTTGCCGGCCAGCGCCTCCTTGACCTCGTCGAGGGTCGGGTCGGGGTTCTCGTTGAGGAAGGCCGCGGCCGTCATCACAGCCCCCGGCGTACAGAAGCCGCACTGCAGGGCGGTCCCGTGACCGGGCTCGCACT
Organism: Actinomycetes bacterium; assembly: GCA_037131205.1. Classification (GTDB taxonomy): domain Bacteria; phylum Actinomycetota; class Thermoleophilia; order UBA2241; family UBA2241; genus CAIXSE01. The sequence continues at coordinate 1,836 of JBAXRL010000114.1, forward strand.
GACAGGCGAAGGCCTTGACGACGGGGTCGTCGTCGGGCAGCCCCTCGATGGTGAGCACCTCGTGGCCGGCCGCCTCCACGGCGAGGACCATGCACGACAGCACGGCTCTGCCGTCCATGATGACCGTGCAGGCGCCGCAGGCGCCCTCGTCGCAGGCGACCTTCAGCCCGGTCAGGCCGAGACGCTCGCGCAGCACGTCGGCGAGCGTCTGCGTGGCCGCGATGTCATGGCCGAGGACGAAGCCGTGCTCGCGTCCGTTGACCGAGATCGAGATCCGCGCTACCGATACGTCCACCGTCTCCATGCTCCGTCCTACCGCGCGCGCGCCGGCGCGCTCGCGCCGAGATACTGGGCGCGCAGGTCCTCGCGCTCCAGCAGTTCCGCGCCGGCGCCCTCATCGACGATGGCGCCGTTGCGCAACACATAGGCCCGGTCGGCGAACTCCAGAACCTGGTAGGCGTTCTGCTCGACGATGAGGATGGTCAGGCCTTCGCGCCGCAGAGCCTGGATGAGGTCGAAGACCTTGTCCACGAGGATCGGCGCGAGGCCGAGCGACGGCTCGTCGAGCAGCAGCAGACGCGGCCCCGACATCACCGCCCTCGCGATGGCGAGCTGCTGTGCCTCGCCCCCGGAGAGCAGGCCGGCCTGCTGTTCAAGCCGCTCGCGAAGCACCGGGAAGAGGTCCATCACGCGCTCCAGATCCTGCCGGGCGGCGGCCTTATCCCGGCGGGACGCCGCCCCGAGCGCGAGGTTGTCGCGGACGCTGAGCCGGCCGAACAGCCGGCGCCGTTCGGGCACGAGGGTGAGGCCCCCGCGCACGATGCTCTCGGTGTCGCGACCGGTGATATCGCTGCCCTCGAACTCGACGACGCCGCCGGCTGGGCGCACGAGCCCGATGATGCCGTTGAGCGCCGACGACTTCCCGGCGCCGTTGGGGCCGAGCACGGCGACGATCTGGCCGGCATCGACACGCAGCGAGATGCCGTGCAGCGCCTCGATGCCGCCGTACTTGACCACCAGGTCGTCGACGACGAGCAGGGACCGCTTACCGATGTCGGTGCGCTCGCTCATGTGGGTAGGGCGTCGGAGCTCCTTGCTACGGCTTGGGGATGTACGCCGGCGTGATGGCCTCCTTGAACACGAACTTCCCGTTCTCCACTTCGACGATCGTGACGGTCTTGGAGGGCACGCCGTCCGTGCCGGCGTAGGTGATGGCGCCGCTGACCACCTCGACGCCGCTCAGCTGGGCCAGCGTGTCGGCGATCGCCTTGGGGTCGGTGGACCCGGCCTGCTCGACGGTCGCCTTCACGACGTCGATGGTGTCGCCGCCCAGGGCCGCCAGCGCGGGAGCCTCCGGAGGCTTGCCCTGGAACTCGGTGAGCCCGGCCATGAAGTCGGCGAAGCGGCTGCCCGGAGTGGGAAAGCCGTGCGTCGTGAAGACGATGCCGTTCGCATCCTTGCCGGCGAGATCGATCAGCGGCTGCTGGTCGCAGCCGTCGGCGCCGTAGAGCGGCGCCTTCACGCCGGCCGCGCGGAGCTGGCGCACGAACACGCCGATGTCCGGCGGGAACATGCCGGTGTAGATGACGTCCGGCTGCGGGTCGAGCGCCTGGATCCTGGTGACCTGCGCGGCGAAGTCCTGCTGGCCGATGGTGAAGGCGGTGTCGCCGATGGTCTTGCCGCCGCCCTGCGCGAAGGCGTCCGAGAAGAACTCCGGCAGGCGCGCCGTGTACGACAGGTCGGGTGACGTGAGCGTGTACGCCGTCTTGTAGCCCTGCTTGAGGGCGTACTCAGCGGAGGCGGCGGCCTGCACGTTGTCGCCGAAGGCCACGAGATAGGCCTTGCTGCCGCCGACGACGACGTACTCAGGCTGCGTGGAGCAGGCGCTGAGCACGGGCACGCCCGCCTTCGCCGCGGTCTGGATCACTCCGGCGGCCATGCCGGGGAACGCCGGGCCGATGATGACCTGGGCGCCGGCGTCGAGCAGCTCTTGCGTGACGGTGCCGCCCAGAGCCGGGTCGCTCTTCATGTCCTTGATGATGAGCTCGACCTGCTTACCGTCGATGCCCCCCGCCTTGTTGACCCGGTCGACCTCGTACTTCATCGCCTCCGACGCGGGCACGTCGCCCGGCGCCGCGTCGCCGACCAGGCCGAGAGCGGCGCCGATGATGACCTTGCCGCCGCCGGGGCTGCTGGAGTCGCTGGTCGTGGTGTCGCCGCCTCCGCAGCCGAGCGCCAGGGCCGCCGCGGCGACCGCGAGGGCCGCGATGACGACGATGGCCAGTGCGCGCCTGTATCCCTTCATGATGCTCCCCTGTTCACGTTCGTCCTCATGATCATTGTCTGTCTCACGCTCCGGCTCTGAGATCGCCGGATTCCGCCAACGAAGGCCTGGGTGCGGGCTGCCCCACGCGGGCGCCCGGTCTTGCGGTCGCCCCCGATGTCGCGCTCCGCGCGCCGAGGTAGGCCTCGACGACCAGCGGGTCGCCCTGCACTTCCGCCGGCGTGCCGGCGGCGATGACGCGCCCCGCGTCGAGCACGTAGATGCGCTCGCAGAGCGCCATGACAAAGTGCAGGTCGTGGTCGATCAGCAGCACCCCGCAGCCGGCCTGGTCCCTGATGCCGCGCACCACGTGCACCAGCTCCGCCGACTCCTCGTCGTTGAGGCCCGCGGCCGGCTCGTCCAGCAGCAGGACCGCCGGGGCGAGCGCCACGGCGCGGGCGATCTCAACCTCGCGCTGACGGCCGTAGGGCAGCACGCCTGCTTTGCGCTCGGCGATCTCCTCGAAGCCGAACTGCGCCAGCACGTCCGCGGCCGCACGCGCGACCGCGGACCGGCGGCGGCGCGCCACCGAGGCCGCGACCTCGATGTTCTGGTCGACGGTCAGCTCACGGAACAGCTTTGTCGTCTGGAAGGTGCGAGCCACGCCGCGGCGCGCGATCTGATGGGGGTGCAGATGGTCGAGCCGCACGCCGTCGAGCGTCACCTCTCCGGACGTCATCTCGTACATCCCCGAGATGAGGTTGAGGAGCGTGGTCTTGCCGGCGCCGTTGGGCCCGATCAGCCCCACGATCTCACCACCGCGCACCTCGAGCGAGACGTCCTGTACGGCGGCAAGGCCGGCGAAGTGTTTCGAGGCCTTCGTCACGACCAGGGTCGCCGGCGCGGGCGCCTGTGCCTTCCCGCCGACGGCGGAGCCGGCGCCGACGGCGGAGCCGGCGCCCCGGCGCCGCGGCAGGAGACCGTCGATCTCGCGATCGCCCAGCAACCCCGACGGGCGCCAGATCATCACCACGATGATGATGGCTCCCTGCACGAGGAGGGAGAGACCGGCGAGCGCCGGAACCTGCCAGCCGAGGATGACGGGGCCGTCGCCGAGATACCGGGCGCCTTCCGCGAAGACGCTGACGAGGAACGTGCCGAGCACCGCTCCGCTGACACTGTACTCGCCGCCGAGGACGAGCATGGTGAGCGTGAGAAACAGCAAGGTGAAGTAGAAGCCCACGGGGCTGATGGCGCCGAGAAAGTGCGCCATCAGCACGCCGCCGAGGGCGCACAACGCGCAGCTCAGCACCCAGGCCCAGTACCGCGAGCGGACCACCTGGACGCCGCTCGCGGCGGCGGCCACCGCATCTTCGCGCGTCGCCTGCACGCGCAGGCCGAGCCGCGAGGCCTTGAAGAGCCTGGCGACCATGAGCGCCGCGAGCACGGCGGCGAGCGCCCACCAGATCGTGGTCGTGGAAGGGATGCCGTAGAAGGCCTCGGCGCCGCCGGTGACGCTCCTCCAGTTGGTGAGCACGGCGAAGACGACGATGACGAGGGCCAGGGTGACGATGGTGGCGCTGATGCCGGAGAGCCGCGCCAGCGCGAGACCGATGAGCGCGGCCAGCGCCGTGGTCAGCAGGATCGCTGCGAGCATCGCCAGCGGCACGGGCAGCTCCACGCGGGCGAGGCCGAGCGGAGCGTCGGCGATAAGCGTGCCCTTGATGAGCGCCGGGGTGCTGAGGATCGCCGAGATGTAGGCGCCGATGCCGGCGAAGGAGACGTGCGCGAGGGTGAGCACACCGGAGTTCCCCGCGAACACCTGCAGTCCCAGCACGATGACGAGATTCATGAGCAGCACGATGGCCACGCCGCGCTCCGAACCCCCGAGCGAGGCGTAGGCAAGCGTGACCGCGGCCACGATGGCGAAGAGGGCCGCGGCGCCGAAAGCCGCGCGCGACAGGTCGCGACGGTAGAGGTTCACACGCGCTCCGCGCTGCTCTCGCCGAACAGCCCACCGGGCCTGATCACCAGGGCTACGGCGACGAAGATGAACACGTACCCGGTGGCGAACCCGCTCATCCCCTGCGGCAGCCAGGCGCGAAGGGCGACCTCCACGAACCCCAGCGCGAAGCCGCCGGCCAGGGCGCCCCAGAGGTTGCCGAGGCCGCCGATGACGTTGGCGACGAAGGCGTTGATGCCGAGGAACATGCCCATGTGCGGGTTGACCGCGCCGCGGCGGGCGAGGATCAGCACTGCAGCCAGGCCGGCGAGCAGACCGGAGATGGCGAAGGCCGCGACGATGATGGCGTTCGCCTTGACGCCCATCAGCCGGACGGCGTTGAAGTCCTCGGACGCGGCCCGCATGGCCTTGCCGATAACCGTTCTCTTCAGCAGCAGCAGCAGGAGCAGTACGGCCACGGCGGTGACGCCGATGGTGAGGATGTGCTCGGCCTGGATGCGCAGGCCGCCGACGTGCACCGCCGCGGAGATCCAGTCGGGGGCGGGCACAGCCTTGACGCGCGGCGAAACGAAGGTCTCGAAGGCGGCGGCGATCATGATGCTCACGCCCAGCGAGGTCAGCATCATGGTCAGCGGGCTCGCGTTGCGCACCGGCCGGAACGCCAGACGCTCCATGGCCAGCGCCGCCGCCATCGTGCCGAGTATGCCGAGCAGCGCAAACGCCCACCACGGCAGGCCCAGGGCGAGCCCGCCGAGCATGACGTAGCCGCAGACGGTGATCAGCTCGCCGTGAGCGAAGTTCACGAGCCCGACGATGCTGAAGACGATGGCCAGCCCCAGAGCGAGCAGCGCGTAGGTGCTCCCCAGGCTGACACCGTTGAGGATCTGCTGCAGGACGTCGGTCAAGCGGTGGCCGCCTCGCAGCGCGAAGCCGAACGAATCACTGCTGAGCAAGCCGGCCGAATCATCCCTGCCGTGCGCCCTTCATACATCCGCGGTGCATAGAAGTCGCGGTAGTATACAGGCACGACGACACCAGGGCAGACGACGACGGGGGGCGGGAGGCCCTTCCGGCCTCCCGCCCCCCGTCGCTCGTGTCACGCTGCCCGCGTCAGACGCCGGCGGGCAGCGTGCTCAGACGGTCCTTCACGATCTTCGTCGCCGTGGCGATCACGTCGAGGCTGCGGTCGACCTCGGTCTGGGTGTGCGCCGTGCAGGCGAAGAAGCGCTCGAAGTTGAAGTTGTGGAAGTACACGCCGCGCGACTGGCACTCGGTCTGCAGCATGCCGAAGAAGCGCGTGTCGCTGGCCCGCGCCTGGCGGTACTTCGTGACCGGGCCTTCCTGCCCGAAGAACACCTGCCACATGGGCCCGACCTGGCTGATGTACGCGGGCACGCCGTTCTCGGCGAAGATGCCGCGCATGCCCTGCACCATCGCGTTGGCGATCGTGTTGAGGTGCCCGTACACACGCTCGCGGTCGTTGATGAGGATGTCGAGGGTGGCGTTCATCCCCGCCAGGGTCAGCGGGTTGCCGCTGTAGGTGCCGCCGTGCAGCACGGTGCCGTCGGCCTCGAGCGCCATGATCTCCTTCTTGCCGCCGAAGGCCGCCGCGCCCGGAGTGCCGCCGCCGACCGCCTTGGCCACGCAGGTGATGTCGGGGATTACGTCGTAAAGCTCCTGGGCGCCGCCCAGCGACACGCGGAAGCCGGTGATGATCTCGTCGAAGATGAG
>JBAXRL010000115.1:0-7754 GCA_037131205.1 Actinomycetes bacterium
CGAGCACCACGTCGTGGGCCGGGTCGCGGCCGCACATGACCACCTTCGGCGGCGCCGAGCGGATGGCGTCCTCGACGATGTGCGCCGGCAGGCACACTACCCGGCGCTCGCGATCGATGTCCGCCCCGGCGTCCGCGAAGATCTGCAGGGCCTCGTCGTCTTCGACGAAGACGCCCGTCTGCGACAGCACCTCGAGCGTCGCCAGGTGGATCTCGCGAAGCTCGTCGTCGGTGAAGACCTCCAGCCTGAAACCGCCGCTCTTGCGCGCGCCCGCGCGCGGGTTGCGTCTCACCTGCCGCCTCCGCTCGCCGTCGTGCGCTCCTTGAACTTCTCGACGCTGTTGATCGGCACGTCCAGCACGCGGGCGATATTGAACTTGGCCTCGATCTGGTTGGCCTGCCACGGCTGGCTGATAGCGTAGCTGTGGACGCGACCGAAGCCGTGCTCGTTGCGCACGTCGGTCATGACCACCGGGTCCGAGAGATCGAAGGGCGTGACGCCGAGCTTGTCGGCGACGTACTGCTTGGCTTCCTTGAGGCGCATGCCCCGAGTCATCTGCATACGGGCAACCAGGTCTCCGCCTGCCCGAATACCGCCGATGCTCGCCGCCTGCGCGTGGGCGTTGTGCATTCCGTGCGGATCGCCCGAGCCCACCTACAACCCGTCCACGTGCAGCAGCTCGACGAACGACTTGGCCGCCCGGCACACCGCGTCGGAGGGCAGGTGGACGAACATGGGCACGCCGCCGACGCCCATGCCGGCGTTGGGGTGGACCGGGATGGTGGCCACTTCCATGCACGGCTTGATCAGGGCGATGGCGCGGGCCATGTTCCAGGCGAGCGACTTGCCCGTGTTGATGTTGACGACGGGCCCGAACATGGTGGCGCCGGCCTTCTGCGCGAGCAGGAGCTGCTCGCGCGGCCAGAGGCCGGCCAGCCGCACGCCCTCCCACTCGAGCTGACCGTGCATGCCCAGCACGAACTCGCCGGCCATGCCGAGCTGCACGCCGAAGTCGGGGTACTTGTCGCGGATGATCCTGGTGGCGCGCAGGGCGGCCAGAAACTCCGGGTCGCCGGAGGCGCCGGTGGTGTCCCAGTCGATGGCGTCCGCGCCGGCCTCCCACTGCGAGTCGGCGAGATTGACCATATCGACGACGGCCATCTCGACGGCCTGTTCCGCGGCGGCGCGCGCCTCGGGGATCCGGCCCTGCGGCAGGAGCTCGTTCCAGTTCTCACAGGGGCCGTCGGGCTTGGAGTACAGGCCCAGGTTGGGCATCACGCCGTACTGCAGCGGGGCGATGGTGGCGAGCTGGGCGTCGTGCATGTACTGGGCCTCGTAGGCGAGGATCGTGCGCACGACCTTGAGCGAGTAGTCGCCGACGCAGAGCTCCAGCAGGTCGGCGCCCATCCACTGCTCGTAGGTCTGCAGGTCCTGGATGCGCGTGGCGTGCGTCTTCATGCCGGTGCCATCGCAGCTGAGCACGATCTCGTCGCCTACGTCGACGCCGATGAAACGCAGCGGCGACGCATAGATGTCGAGCAGATGGTCGATCTCGTGGTCGCTGAGCAGCGGCGTCTTGGCGCGCTTGGCGGCCGCCTCCGACCCGGCCACGAGATCGGCTCTGATCTCGCTGCGCGTCAGGTACACGAAGGCGCCGTCGCCCATGCGGGTCGGCACCCGGGTCTCGTTGGTCACGCTGTTCCTCCCCGTTTCAGCAGTTGTCGATGAGAGTGCTAATCGACCGGTCAATTAGTAGCGTATCACGCATCGGGCGGCTGGGATACTGCAGCCGCGCCCTCTTCTTCGCCCAGCGGCGCCCGGCCTACGTTCTCGCCTTCCCACTCGAAGTTGGTCTTGTCGGTGCGCAGGATGTGCCAGGTCTCGGTGTAGGCGATGCCCGCGATCTCCTCGAGGTCCTCGTTGAGGAACTTGTACAGGCCCTCGTTGTCGGGCAGGTGCGCCTCGATGAGCATGTCGAAAGACCCGGTGGTGTAGGCCACGTAGGCGACGTTTTCCATGGCCGCGAGCCGGGCGCCGACGCCCTTGGCGTAGCCGCGGTTCACGCGGATGCCCACCATGGCATCGACGGGAAAGCCGATGGCCGCCGGGTTCACCCTGGCCATCGGGAAGATGGCGCCGTTCTTGATCATGCGGTCGACGCGGTTGCGCACCGTGGGCTCGGAGACGCCGATGGCGCGCGCGATGCTCGCGTACGAGCGGCGCGCGTTGGGGCGCAGCAGCCTCATGATGCGGCGGTCGAGCTCGTCCATCTCGATGGTCCCGAACGGCGCCTCACCAGTTCTGATCATGGCGCTGACCCTCCCTGTGTGATGCTCACCGTACACGGCGCAATCATTTCCGTTTCCTCAAGCAAATGCAAGTATGCTCGTTGAGAAGCAAGCTGGTTCGCCAGTTTTGCGTCGGAAAGGGTCGACTTCCGCTTGACAGCGTCCGGGCAGGGTGGCATTGTGCCCCTCGGAAGATTCCCTGGGCGTCGCTCAGGGCCGCCGCATGACTGCGGCAGAGCGAAGGGCTGCGGCCCGCGGAGGTGCGTGCGCGCATGAAAGCGACTACGACGTGGCTCACCGATCAGGAGAAGAGCCGCATCGCCGACCAGGCGATCGATCTGCTCGCGAGCACCGGCATGCGCTTCGCCGGCTCCAGGGTGCTGCCCCTGCTGGCCGCGCGCGGCGCCGAGGTCGACGCGGCCACCGGCATCGCGCGCCTGCCGCGCGAGCTCGTCGAGTGGGCCATCGCCCAGACCCCGCGCTCGTTCGTGATGGCCGGCGCCACGCCGGCGGACGACGTCGTGCTCGGCGAGGGCGAACCGTTCCATTTCGCGCCCAGCGGGTGCGTGGCCAAGACGCTGGACTTCCGCACCGGGGTCCGCCGGCCCAGCACCCTCGAGGACCTGCGACAGTGCACCGCCCTTATGGACGAGCTGCCGCAGCTCGACCTCATGTGGACGCAGGTCAGCGCCACCGACGTGCCGCTCGAACGGCGCGAGCTCGTGGAGTACTTCACGATGCTCACCGAGACGTCGAAGCACGTGACGTTCGTCGACTGTCCCAATGAGGTCGACGCGGTCGTCGGCATCTGCGACGTGCTGTCGGGTGATCCCGGGAGCTTCCGCGAGCGGCCACGCATCTCCACGGTCGTCACCGCGGCTTCGCCGCTTCAGGTCGACGGCGGCAAGCTCGACGTCCACGTCGCCCTCGCCGCTCACGGCGTGCCCATCGAGGTCTACTCGATGACGATCGCCGGCGCGACCTCGCCGGTGACCCTGGCCGGTACCGTCGTTCAGGGTCTGGCGGAGTTTCTCGGCGTCGCCACCGCCCTGCAGGTCGCGGCGCCGGGGGCGAAGCTGGTCTTCTGCTTCGGCTCGGGCGTCCTCGACATGCTGCGCACCACCTTCTCCATGGGCTGCGTCGAGAGCGCCCTCATGGGCGCCATGGCCACCGAGGTGGGCCACTACCTCGGCCTCCCCACGCTGAACCCCGGGCTCTCCACCGACAGCAAGCACCTCGGGCCGCAGAACGGCTACGAAAAGGCGCTCAAGGTCGCGACCGTGGCCGCCGCGAACCCCGACATCGTCTCGGGCTGGGGCCTGATCGACTCGCACAACACCATGTACCTGCCGCAATCTGTGGTGGACAACGAGATCGCCGCCATGGTGCGACGCCTCCAGGGCGAGGTCGAGATCTCCGCGGCCACGCTGGCCGCGGAGTCCATCGCCAGGGTCGGGCCCGGGGGCGGCTACCTCGGTGAGAAGGACACGGCGAGGCGCATCCGCGCCGGCGAGCACCTGCTGCCGACCATCTCGAACCGGCTCTCCTACGACAAATGGGTGGAAGAGGGCACGACGGAGAACGACGTCGCGAACGCCGAGGTCGAGCGCATCCTCGCGGCCCGCGCCACCAAAGAGCCCTACCTGAACGACGGCCAGATCGTCGATCTGGCTGCGATCTGCACGATCGACGCCGAGGGCGTGCGCCGCGCGCGCCGCGCGTGAGATCGCGCGCCCCCCTCACCAACGAAGCGGAGGCAGCATGACCATGAGGATCGGCTACATCGGGCTCGGCGCCCTCGGCAGGCACCTCGCCGGCAGCTTGCTGCAGGCCGGATTCCCGCTCACCGTGTACGACGTGGACGCGAGCTGCTCCGTCGACCTCGGCAGGGCGGGCGCCACCTGCGCCGGTTCCATCGCCGAGACGGCGCGCGCCTCCGACACCATCATCACGTGTCTGCCCTCGCCCGAGGCGGTCGCCTCCGTGGTCGCTGAGGAGGGCGGCGTCCTCGAGGCGCTCGCCCCCGGCGGCGCCTGGATCGACATGAGCACCAACGACTCTCACGAGCTGCAGCGCCTCGCGACCCTCGCCGCCGCGAGGGGCATCGAGACGCTCGAGGCGCCGGTCACCGGCGGCGTGCACCGTGCTGCCGCCGGCATGATCACCGTGCTCGTCGGCGGCAAGCAAGAGGTCTACGAGAAGCATCGGCCCGCCTTCGACGCCATGGGCGGACGAGTGTTCTACATCGGCGCGCTGGGCCAGGCCTCGGTGATCAAGGTGATCACCAACATGCTGGCCTTCATCCATCTGGTCGCCGACGGCGAGGCCCTCATGCTGGCCAAGAAGGGCGGCATCGACCTCAAGCTGGCCTGGGACGTGATCAAGGCCAGCTCCGGCAACAGCTTCGTTCACGAGACCGAAGGCCAGCTCATCCTGAACGGCAGCTACAACATCAACTTCACCATGGACCTGGCCCGCAAGGACCTCTACTTCGCTCACCAGATGGGCCGCGAGTTCGGCGTGCCGCTGGAGCTCGGCGGCCTCACCGAGCAGATCTTCGCGCGCGCCCGGGCCATGTACGGCGGCGGCGCGCAGTCGCCGATGGTGGTCAAGATGCTGGAGGAGGCCGTAGGCACCGACCTGCGCGCCCCGGGCTTCCCCGCCGAGCTGGCGCCCGAGTGATGGCGGCCGACGCGATGGACATCAAGAACTTTGCCATGGAGTTCTTCTCCCTGAAGGGCAAGAACGCCATCGTGACCGGGGGCAACACAGGGCTTGGCCAGGCCTTTGCCCTGGCGCTCGCCAAGGGCGGCGCCAACGTCTTCGTGCCCAGCATCATCGACGACGATGGCTCCACCAGGCAGATGATCGAGGCCGAAGGCGTGCGCTACGAGTTCATGAAGACCGACATCACCACGGCGGGCGCCCCCGCGCGGATCGTCGCTGAGTGCATCGCGCGGTTCGGCGCCCTCGACATCCTCATCAACAGCGCGGGCATCTGCCCGCTCGCTTCTGTCCTCGACTTCGGCCGCCCCCAGTGGGACGCCACGGTCGCCGTCAACCTGACCGCCGCCTTCGAGATGAGCCACGAGGCGGCGAAGCTCATGATCCCCCAGCGCCGGGGCAAGATCGTCAACATCTGCTCGCTGTTCTCCTATCTCGGCGGCCAGTGGTCGTCGGCCTACGCCGCCACCAAGCACGGCCTGGCCGGCTTCACCAAGGCCTACTGCGACGAGCTCGCCCAGTACGGCGTCCAGGTGAACGGCATCGCCCCCGGCTACTACGCCACCGAGATCACCACGGCGACCCGTAGCGACCCGGAGAAGAACAAGCGCGTCCTCGACCACATCCCGGCGGACCGCTGGGGCGAGCCTCAGGATCTTATGGGCGCCGTGGTCTTCCTGGCCAGCCGGGCATCTGACTATGTCAACGGCCACGTCCTCGTGGTCGATGGCGGCTACCTTGTTCGCTAATGGACCGGAAGCGCGCGGCGGCTCGATGGCGGACAAGTACATCATCGGTGTGGACGGCGGCACGCAGAGCTCCAAGGTCGTCGTCTACGACATGAAGGGGAACGTCGTCTGCGAGGGCAGACGGACCCTGCTCCCCATGGAGCACCCCGAGGTCGGGTACGCCGTGCACCCCGACGACGATCTCTGGGAGTCCATCGTCGCGGCGAGCCGGGAGGCGATGACGAAGTTCCCCGGCGACCCCGCCGACATCCTCGGCGTCGGCCTCTGCACGATCCGCTGCTGCAAAGCCTTCCTCAAGGCCGACGGCAGCCTGCTCGAGCCGGTGATGAGCTGGATGGACACGCGCGCCTACCAGCCCTACATCCCGGACGACCCCGAGCTCGCCTGGGTCACGACCTCGTCCGGCTATATGACGCACCGGTTCACCGGGCAGTTCCGCGACAGCGCCGCCAACAACATCCTCCTGCAGTGGCCCATCGACACCGACACGTGGCAGTGGAGCGACGATCCGGCGTTGCTCGAGGAGCTCAACGTCACCCGTGACCTGCTGGTCGAGCTGCAGATGCCCGGCGACGTGGCCGGGTACGTGACCGCCGACGCGGCCGCGGCGACCGGCATCCCGGAGGGCCTGCCGGTCGTGACCACCGCCAACGACAAGGCGGTCGAGGCGCTCGGCACGGGCTCGCTGGACGAGCGCACGGCGCTCATCTCCCTGGGCACCTACATCGCCGCGATGGTGCACGGGCACGAGAACCGCAAAGCGCCGCAGGAGCTGTGGACCAACTTCGCCTGCGTCCCACACCGCTACCTCTACGAGAGCGGCGGCGTGCGCCGCGGGATGTGGACGCTCAGCTGGTTCCTCGACCTGCTGGGGCCGGAGCTCGCCGCCGCGGCGGCGTCGCAGGGCGCTTCGCGCGAGGACTACCTCGAGCGCGAGGCGCAGAAGATCCCCGCCGGCAGCGACGGCCTGATGACGGTCCTGGACTGGCTCGCGCCGACCGACAAGCCCTTCCGCAAGGGCGAGATCATCGGCTTCGACGCCCGGCACACGAGGGCACACGTCTACCGCTCGATCCTGGAAGCCATCGCCCTGACCATGAAGGACAATGTGGACGCGATGTGCGAGGAGCTCGGGATCACCCTGGACGAGATCGTCATCTCCGGCGGCGGCGCCCACAGCCCCCTGTTCATGCGCATCTTCGCAGACGTGTTCGGCATCCCGGCGTTGCGGAGCACGGGCAGCGGCGGGGCCAGCCTCGGGTCCGCCATCTGCGCGTCCGTGGCCACAGGAGCGTATCCCGACTTCGCGACCGCCGCCGCGAGCATGACCACGAATCGCGAGTCGTTCGCCCCCGACCCGGTGAACCATGACGTCTATCGACGGATGAACGACACGGTGTACAAGGCCATCCATGACGCCACAGACGGGATCCTCGAGCGATCCTTCGATATCTTCCACTGACCCCGAGCCCACCCCCGGAGCGCAAAGGAACACCGACATGCCACTGAGCAGAGAAGCCGTCGTCGAAGGCCTGCAGCGCATCGTGGGGCCCGAGGACGTCATCACCGACGAGCACATCCTCGTGCAGAGCAGCGTCGACAACTTCCGCAAGCTGCAGAACATCTTCGACGTCCACACCATGCCGGTGCCGGCCGCCATCGTCATGGCGCGCAGCACGGCGAAGGTCGCGGAGATCCTGCGCTTCGCCGACGAGAACGGCGTCAACGTGATCCCTCGCACGGGAGCCACGGCGACCGAGGGCGGCCTCGAGAGCGCGGTCGCCGACTCGGTCATCATCGACGGCTCACCGATGAACCAGATCGTGAGCATCGACGCCTACAACATGCAGGCCACCTGCCAGTGCGGCGCGCCGCTGCAGGCGCTCGAGGACCGCGTGCGCGAACAGGGGCTCACCACCGGGCACTCCCCGCAGTCGAAGCCCGTGGCCCACATGGGCGGCCTCGTGGCCACGCGCAGCATCGGCCAGTTCTC
>JBAXRL010000116.1:0-7701 GCA_037131205.1 Actinomycetes bacterium
CCGGAATTCCTTATCTTCCCTCACAGTACTACCCCGCCGCGGCGGCTCCCACGGCGGCGGCGGGTCCGGCGGCGGCGGCGAACGGGCGCCTGCCGGGTGGCGGCGGTCGAAGCGCTGCGGGTCGGCCTCCGGGTCGGCCTCCGGGTCGGCCTCCAGCTCGGCGCCCCAGATGGTTGGGGGCGTCCACAGCGGGGCGGGCGGCGCGCTCCACGAGGTGCCCGGCGACGCGAAGGGCCGGGCGCGGCAGGTAGTCGCGGAGCTTCAGGTCGCCGGCCCCACCGCCTCCGCGGCCGGCGGCATCTGCGTCAGCTTCGGTCATCGAGCGACCATTCATCGCCAAGCACAAGTGACGTTGCAATCTGCACACATCTGGCGTAATATGCCGACAAATGAGCGCACTCGAACAAGAGATCGCCTCTCAGCCGCAGATGTGGCGAGCCGCGGCCGCCATGGCCGCGGAGGCCCGCGAGGTGCTGCCCGCCGCCGGCGCGCGGATCGCCGTGCTGGGCTGCGGCACCTCCTGGTTCATGGCGCAGTCGGTGGCGGCGCTGCGCGAGGCCGCCGGCCTCGGCGAGACCGACGCCTTCACGCCCACCGAGATGCCGCCGGGCCGGCGCTACGACGCAGTCGTCGTCATCTCTCGTTCGGGCACGACCACCGAGATCGTGCGTGCCCTCCACGCCGCGCCGCCGGGCACGCCCACCATCGCCATCTCGGCGGTGCCCGATTCGCCCGTCGTTCAAGCCGCCGCACGCAGCATCTTCCTGGAGGCGGCCGACGAGCAGTCGGTCGTGCAGACGCGCTTCGCGACCACGGCGCTGGCCCTGTTCCGCGCCGCCTTCGGCGAGGACTTGAGGCCCGCGATCGCCGACGCCGCGCGGGCCCTGGCCGAGCCTCTGCCGTTCGACCCCGTGGCCTTCGAGCACTTCGTGTTTCTCGGCCGCGCCTGGACGGTCGGCCTGGCCAACGAGGCGGCGCTCAAGCTGCGCGAGGCCTGCCAGGCCTGGACCGAGGCCTACCCGGCGATGGAGTACCGGCACGGCCCCATCAGCGTGGCCGAGCCGCACAGCGTGGTGTGGGCGCTCGGCGATATCGAGGCGGAGCTGCTCGCACAGGTCGCCCGCACCGGCGCCACCGTGGTGGCTGGCGAGCTCGACCCGATGGCGGAGCTCGTGCGCATCCATCGGGTCGCCGGCCGGCTGGCCGCCGCCAAGGGCCTCGACCCGGACCAGCCGCGACATCTCACCAGATCGGTCGTGCTGGAATCGTGATGACTTCGACCACAGGGGGCAGACAATGAGGCGCAAGTCGATCGGCATCGTGGGCCTGCTGGCCCTCGTCCTCGCAGTCATGGCCCTGACGGCCGGCTGCGGCTCTTCCGGCGGCGACACGTCGGCCACCTCCGGCGCCGGCCCCACCGGCGTCGTCAACATCACCATGTGGCACGGGGACATCGACTACGCCAAGACGGCGGTCGACGCCCTGGTGGCCGAATGGAACCAGGCCAACCCCAACATCCAGGTCACGGCGCTGTACAACGGGGGCAGCGACTTCGCCCTTCAGAAGACCCTCACCGCCATCGCCGGCGGCAAGCCGCCGGACATCACGTACCTGTTCGGCTCGTGGATGGCCAACATCGTCAAGAGCCCCAAGGTCGTGCTGCTGAACGACCTGATCGAGAGCGACCCTTCGGTCGACTGGGAGGACTTCTGGCCGACCGAGCGCCTGGCGGCCACCGTCGATGGCAAGATCGTCGGTATCCCGGCGCTCGTCGACAACCTCGCCCTGGTCTACAACAAGAAGCTCTTCGACCAGGCCGGCCTCGACTACCCCACGGCGGAGTGGACCTGGGACGACTTTCGCGCCGCCGCCAAGGCGCTCACCGACCCGGCCAGGAAGCAGTTCGGCTGGGCCTACCCGGCCGACGGCAGCGAAGACACCGTGTGGCACTGGGAGGCCATGCTGTGGGAGGCCGGCGGCGACATCCTCACCCCCGACAACACGAAGGCGGCCTTCAACTCGCCGGCCGGCGTGCAGGCCTTGACGATGCTCGGCGACATGGCCACCATCGACAAGTCGATCTACCTGGACATCACCAATACCAAGACCTCGAGCGTGTTCAACGCCGGCCGCATCGGCATGCTGGTCACCGGGCCCTGGGATCTGCCGTCGTTCCCCAACGTCGATGTCGGCATCCAGATCATGCCGGCCTTTGTGAACCACCAGACCATCTCCGGGCCCGACAACTGGGTGATCCTCAACAACGGCCCCGCCCGGGTCCAGGCCTCCTGGGAGTTCATCAAGTGGTTCACCGCCGCCCAGCAGAACCTGACCTACAACCTCGCCGTGGGCGCCCTGCCGCTGCGTGAGTCCGAGACGAAGCTGCCCGAGTACCAGGAGTACCTCGACAAGTACCCCGGCATCGACACGTTCGTGGAGAACATGAACAACGCCGTGAAGGCGCGCCCGACGGTCCCGCAGTACTCCAAGATCTCCGAGGCGCTGGGCCAGGCCATCGTCTCCGTGCTGCTCGGCAAGGCGGACGCGCAGACGGCCCTTGATGAGGCGGCCGCGAAGACCGACGCGATCCTCGCCGTCCCCGTGCCGTGAGCGGCCCGGCCGCCTCGCGCTGATGCTCGCCCCCGGGTCAACCGCGCGCCGGGCGCTCGGCTCGGACCAAGTGGCCGGGTGGCTCTTCGTCGCCCCGGCCGTGGTGCTCATCGGGATCTTCGGGCTCGTGCCCATCGGCTGGTCGGCGATCATGTCGTTCCAGGCCAACGACCTGGTCTCCGCGCCCAGCTGGGTCGGGCTGGCCAACTACCAGGCGCTGGCCAGGGATCCGGTGTTCATGGCCTCGGTGCGGCACACGCTCGTCTACACGGTGCTGTTCGTGCCGCTCTCCGTGGCCGGCTCGCTGCTGGTCGCCTGGGCGCTGAACCGCAAGCTGCGCGGGGTACGCTTCTACCGCCTGGCGGTGTTCGTCCCGGTGGTCACCTCCACGGTGGCCACGGGGATCATCTTCATGTGGCTGCTCGACCCCGTGTTCGGCCTGGTCAACTACTTTCTCAGCCTCGTCGGCCTGCCCGAGCAGGGCTTTCTGCAGGATACGAACCAGGCGCTCGTCTGCATCGTCTTCATGACCGTCTGGGGCTGGCTGGGCTTCGATGTGATCATCTATCTCGCCGCCCTGCAGGGCATCCCGCAGGAGCTCATGGAGGCGGCGCAGATCGACGGCGCCGGCAAATGGAGCTCGTTCCGCAACGTGGTGCTGCCGTTCCTCAGGCCCGCCACGCTCTTCCTCATCGTCTGGTCGACGATCAGCGCCCTGCAGCTCTTCGACGAGATCTACGTCACCACCAGAGGCGGGCCGCTCGGTTCGACCACGGTGATCGTGTACTACCTCTACCAGCAGGCCTTCCAGTTCTTCAACGCCGGCTACGGTGCGGCCATCGCCTACGTGCTCTTCCTGGCGATCCTCCTTATCACGATCATCCAGCTCAAGGTCGGCGGCCGCAGCGTCTACGGCAAGGCGTGAGGGTGGGCTGATGGAGAGCGGCACGCTGATCCGCGCGGACCGCCCGCTCGATCTGGAGGCGGTCCCCGAGCGCCGCCCGCGGCGCTGGCCGTTCAGCCCGTGGCACTTCTTCCTGATTCCCCTGGCGCTGATGATGCTGATGCCCTTGATCTGGTCGCTGGTGACCTCGCTCGAGACCGCGTCCGAAGCGCAGCGCTTCCCGCCGGTCCTGATCCCCAGCGCCCTGCACTTCTCCAACTACGTGGACGCCTGGAACGCGCTGCCGTTCGGGCACTTCTTCCTCAACAGCTTTCTGTACTCGCTGGCGACCGTGGCCGGCAACCTCCTCTTCTGCAGCCTCGCCGCCTACGCCTTCGCGCGGCTGCGCTTCATCGGCGGCAACCTTCTGTTCGTGCTGCTGCTCGTGACGCTGATGGTCCCCTTCCAGGTCGTGCTCATCCCGACCTTTCTCATCGTGCGCAACCTGGGGCTCATCGACAGCGTCGGCGGCCTGATCGTGCCCAACCTCTGCGCCGTCTTCGGCATCTTCCTGCTGCGCCAGTTCTTCCAGTCGCTGCCCGTGGAGCTCGAAGAGGCGGCGCGCATCGACGGCGCCTCGCGCCTCGGGGTCTTCTTCAAGATCGTCCTGCCGCTCTCGGCGCCGGTGCTGGCCACCCTCGCGATCATCCAGTTCATGTGGTCGTGGAACGACTTTCTCTGGCCGCTGATCATCATCACCACGCCCGAGCGCTCGCCGCTGCAGCTGGGCCTGTCCATGTTCCAGGGGGCGCACGTGACCCAGTGGAACCTGCTCATGGCCGGGACCGTGATGAGTCAGATCCCCATGCTGGCGGTCTTCCTGCTGGCCCAGCGCTGGTTCATCCAGTCCATCGCCTACACCGGGATCAAGCAGTGAGCCGGGAAGGAAAGGAGTAGCCCCATGGCCGATGTGTCCTTCCGGGACGTGACCAAGGAGTTCCCCGGCGCGAGCGTGGCGGTCGACCGCCTGACCCTCGACGTCCCCGACGGCGAATTCATGATCCTCGTGGGGCCGTCGGGCTGCGGCAAGACCACGGCGCTGCGCCTGGTCGCCGGGCTCGAGACGGCGACCTCGGGGTCGATCACCATCGCCGGCAAGAACGTCACCCATCTGTCTCCGCGCGACCGCGACATCGCCATGGTCTTCCAGAACTATGCGCTCTACCCGCACATGACGGTGTACAAGAACCTCGCCTTCGGGCTGCGCCAGCGCAAGACCGCGCGGGCCGAGGTCGAGCGGCGCGTCACGGAGGTCAGCGCCATGCTGGGGCTCGACGAGCTGCTCGGGCGCCGGCCGGCGCAGCTCTCCGGCGGGCAGCGGCAACGCGTCGCCATGGGCAGGGCGCTGGTCCGCGAGCCCAAGGCGTTCCTGCTCGACGAGCCGCTCTCGAACCTCGACGCCAAGCTGCGCGTGCAGATGCGCGCCGAGCTCAAGCGACTGCACCAGCAGCTCACGATCACGACGATCTACGTGACCCACGACCAGGTCGAGGCGATGACGCTCGGCGACCGGCTGGCGGTCATGAGGGCGGGCAAGCTGCAGCAGGTCGGGACGCCACAGGACGTGTACGAGCGCCCCGCCAACGTCTTCGTGGCGCACTTCATCGGCAGCCCGCCGATGAACCTGCTCAAGGCGACGGTGGCCGCGGGGCGAGCACAGGCCGGCGACCTCGAGGTCGCGCTCCCGCGCGTGCCGGACGGCCCCTGCATCATCGGCATCCGCCCCGACTCCTTGTTGCCGGCCCAAGGTGACGACGCGCCGGCGGCGCTCGACTTCGACATCGAGGTCGTTGAGCCGCTCGGCGGCGAGCTGCTGGCCCACGGCTTCGTGAGCGGCCACCTGGCGTCGCCGGACGCCGGCGAAGAGACGCCGCTGCTCGCCGGCGGCTCGGAGTCGCGGGCGGCGCTCACCGCGAAGCTCGACGGACGCCTGCGGCTCAAGGCCGGCGAGCGCCTGCGCCTGGCCGTACACCCCGGCGAGGTCTACGCCTTCGACGCGCTGACCGGCGACGCCCTGCGCTGACCCGCTCATCGGCGCCGGCGGCCCGCCGCCGGCGCGCGACGCCGTGTTGCTTCCTGCGCGTTACCCTTCAATTTCGTGCAGAAACGGCCACCGCCGATGATAGGATAGCCGCATGCGCCAGGAAGAACGTATGGGCCTGATCCTCGAAGAGCTGGCCGGCGGCGGCTCCGTCGGCGTCGCCGAGATCGCCGCCAAGCTGGGCGTATCAACCGCGTCCATCCGCCGCGACCTGCAGCTTCTCGAGAAGCAGCGGCTGCTGTCACGCACGCACGGCGGCGCCGTGGCCAACAGCACCGCCTACGAGCTGCCGCTGCGCTACCGTGGCGGGCGGCGCCGCGACGAGAAGCGGCGCATCGCCGCCGCGGCCGCGGCCCGCATCGGCGACGACATCGCCTCCGTGGGCCTCACCGGCGGCACCACGACGACCGAGGTAGCACGCCGGCTGGCCGACCGCCAGGGGCTCACCGTGGTCACCAACGCGCTCAACATCGCCGCCGAGCTGGCCGTGCGCCCCGACCTCAAGCTCATCGTCACCGGCGGCGCCGCGCGCAGCGAGTCCTACGAGCTGGTTGGGCCGCTGGCCGAGGCCACCCTCGAGGGCATGAACCTCGATCTGGCGGTGGTCGGGGTGGACGGCATCACCGTCGAGGGCGGCCTGACGACGCACCACGACATCGAGGCGCACACCAACCGCGTGCTCATCGGCCGCGCCAGGAGAGTCATCGTGGTCGCCGACGGCTCCAAGGTGGGGCGCCTCGCCTTCGCGCGCATCTGCGACGTGAGCGCGGTGCACGAGCTCATCACCGACGCCTCGGCGCCGGCCCCCGAGCTGCGGCGGCTGGCCGAGGCCGGGATCGTCATCACCACCGTCTGAGGGCGACCGTCGGGCCGGGCCGGGCCGGACCCGGAGGGTCGCGCCCGGCGCCCGTCAGCCGGAGAAGGCCTCGGTGGAGCGCTTCAGCGGGACGAAGCGCACGCTGAGCCCCGTCGCCTCCACGGCGACCACGGCGACCGTGGGGTCGTCGTCCTCCTCGTGCGGCGACGAAGCGGTGCCCGGATTGAGGTACACGGCGCCGTCGATCCACTCGACCGCGGGAAGGTGGTCGTGCCCGAAGACCACGAGGTCCGGCGGCGACTCCGACGTGAACCCGTCGACCTTGCCCATCGCCAGCCGTTTGATCAGCCGCTTGCGCTTGTGACTGACGACAAAGCACACGCCGCCGACCTTTCCGGCGACTTCGCGGGGCAGCTTGCCGAGCTTGCCGCCGTCCATGTTGCCGGCCACGGCGGTCACCGGCGCGATAGCCTCCAGCGCCTCGAGCGTGGCCGGGTCCATGATGTCGCCGGCGTGGATGATGTGCTGGACGCCGGCGAACACGGACGCCACGAGAGGGTCGAGGTAACCGTGCGTGTCCGAGATCACGCCGATGCGCATCGGGTCGGTCATCATGTCTGTATTCTACTCTGTCGAGGCGCCGTCGCGGAAGGGGCAAGCTCGTCCGCACCGTTGTCGCGCCGGGCCGACGGTTTCCCCCGCCGCCGGCACGGGCATTCACAGCCGACACTACTGATCCCGGCGCCAAGGAGCAGGCATGGCAGACACCCCGGTTTTTCTCTACGTGGCCACCTACGACAGCGAAGCCGACGCGCACGCCGACTACGAGGCCGTCAAGGCGCTGCACGCGGCCGGCGAGATAGGCACGTACGACGCCGCCGTCATCACCAGGGACGCCGAGGGCAAGGTGGCTGTGCACAAGCACGAGAAGCCCACCCAGCACGGCGTCTGGACGGGGGTCGCCGTGGGCGCCGTCCTCGGCATCCTCTTCCCCCCCTCGCTCATCGGCACGGCCATCATCGGCGGCGCCGCCGGGGGGCTCATCGGCCATCTCTGGAAGGGCATGTCGCGCAAGGACATGAAGGAGATCGGCGAGATGCTCGACGACGGCAACGCCGCCCTCGTGGTGGTCGGCAAGTCCCGGCTCGAGGAGATCCTCGGCAAGGCGGTCACCAGGGCGGCGAAGATCAGCGAGAGAGAGATCGACTCGGACAACAAGGTCCTCGAGGACGCGGTCGAGAACGCCGCCAGGGGCGCCGAGTTCGAGAACCTGCACGACTAGGAGGGACC
>JBAXRL010000117.1:0-7672 GCA_037131205.1 Actinomycetes bacterium
CGGGCGTCTCGCCGAAGGTCGACGCGAAGACTCGGTTGACGAACTGGTAGGCGCCCTTTTCGTCCACACAGAAGACGACATCACTCGTGTTCTCGACAAGCGAACGGTATTTCAATTCGCTGGCGCGCAGCGCCTCGTCGGCGATCTCGCGCTCGGTGATGTCCCAAAGGATGCCGTTGATCCTGGCGGGCCGGCCATCGTCAGTGTGCACCAAACGGCCGCGGGCGGTGATCCAATGGACGCTGCCGTCCGGCCAAACCGCCCGGTATTCCGGTTCGTACAGCACGTCCTGCGCGATGGTTCGCGTCAGGGCGGCCTTGACCTGCTCCACGTCGTCCGGGTGCAGCGCTCCAAAGAACTCTTCCGCGGACCCGGCGAACGTCGCGGGATCGATCCCCAGAAGACGGCAGACCTGGTCATCGAAGACGCGTAGGTTCTCGACGATGTCGAAGCGCCACACACCCATGCCGGCTGAGCGCAGCGCAAGATCGAGGCGCGCCTCGTTCTCAAGCCGCGCCTGATCCGCCCGTTTGCGCTCGGTGATGTCCGCGCCCACGGTGGCCAACTGCCCCGGCTGGGGAGAGTAGGCCGTGACCTCGAAGTACCTTTCGAGGTCGCCCGAATAGTCCTCGAAGCGGGTCGCGACACCTGTCGTCACAACGGCTCTGTAGCGTTCGAGCCACGACGACTCGACGCCCGGCAAGACCTCGAGCAGGGTGCGCCCGATGATGTCTTCGGCCTTGAGACCTGTCGCAGCCTCGTAGGCTGGGTTGACGTCCACGTATCGGTAGTCGCATGGCGTGCCGCTCTCATCGAGGACGACCTCGTGAAGCGCGAGCCCCTCGGTCATGTTGCGCAGCAACAGTCTGTTGTTCTCGGCGCTCTCGGCGAGCTCGCGTGCCCTGACGATGCTCGCCAGCGCCGAGTAGCAGTGGCGGGCGAACGATTCGATGATGTGAGTCGGCAAGACGACATCCGGCGCTCTGGCGAGTATGTGAACGCTGCCCAGCGCGCCTTCGCCATCGGAGATCCCTATGGTGAACACGTCGCGGATTCCGAAGGCGCTGGCGTCTGCGAGCCTGCGAGGAATCGCCGCGGACGAGAGCTCGGCGAGCCCACCGGGAATCCGTGAGAGCGTGCCGCCGAGCATCTCGCTGCGGTAGGCAGGGACGACGGCCCACCGGTTGCCGACGATCCTTGTCCCGAAGAGGCCGGCGGCCTTCGCCAGCATCGACCCATCCGTCCCCTTGATCCTGCGCGTGATGAGCCAATCCATATCGGGGGTGGCCTCATTGACGATGATCACCGCGTCCGGCATGAGCAGCGCCATGAAGTCGCCGATGGCCCCGAAGACATCATCCTCGCTCTTGCAGCCAAGAAGAGCCATCGAGGCATCGGCCAGCAGCGCGCTCTCCGATGCCGTCACGAGGGCGTCATCAGAAGCCCGCGTGGACTCCGGCATGCCGCCCCTATCGGGGTGCTCATCGGCCACTCCGTCCCCTCACTTCTCGCCCAGGGAGTACCACATCGCGGCCGCGGAGTGGATCTCCGTCGTGTCGAAGTACGGCACGTACGTGTCCGCGTCCTTCATCAGCAGCGGGATCTCGGTGCACCCCAGGATGACTCCTTCCGCACCTTCCTCTTTCACCAGACGGTCCATGACCCGCGTGAAGTGATCTCTCGATCTCTTCTTGAACACCCCGGCGCACAGCTCGTCGAAGATCACGTTGTTGATGTAGTCACGCTCGGCAGCATTGGGAGTCACCACCTTGAGCCCGTACTCACGTTCCAGCCGACCCCTGTAGAAGTCCTCCTCCATCGTGTACTTGGTCCCCAGCAACGCGACGGTCTTGAGCCCGCGCTCGTTCACTGCCTTGCCGACCGCGTCGATGATGCTGAGCACCGGGATGTCGACGTTCTCCTCGATCAGGCCGGCCGTCGAGCTCATGGTGTTGGAGGCGATGATGATGAAGTCCGCGCCTCCCCGCTCAAGGCTCTTGGCGGCGTCCACCATGGTCTTTCGCATGGGCGCCCAGTCGCCTTTCGAGGCCAGCCGCTCCTGTTTCGAGAACTCCCCGAAGGGGATCGAGTACAGCAGGATGGGGGCGGAGTAGAGCGGTCCGAGCTGGTACTGGACCATCTGGTTGATCTTCCGGTAGTACTCCAGCGTCGAGACCCAGCTGATCCCGCCGATGATGCCGATGGTCTTCATCGGCGGGTTCTCTAAGGCAGCCGGGCCGGCAGCCGTGGGGGATGGGGACGGAGATGGCGAAGCGACCGCGGCTGCCGGTGAATCCGATGGAGCGGCGCAGCCGCCGAGCGCGCCGACGGCGACGAGCGCGACTACCGCGGAGACCGCGAGAAGCACGGCCAGAAGACGCTTCGGTGCAAGCCGAACTCTCATGCTGCCTCTCCCTCCGGAAGCTCGAGTATGGACGCGGACACCTGGCCGCGGATCTGTGTTGCGCAGCGACCCTCTGAGCCTGTCGAGCGTACCACGCTTCACGGCTCGCTGATGGGCTGCGGAAGGCTTTCTTCCGCTCCTCCCAGCCGGACGAACCTGCCGCCGCACAGCGGGCACACCCGGCTCCTGGGGTAGAGGTCGAAGCCGTCGGCAGGGCAAGCCACACGGTCCACAGTGACCTCAGAAACGAAGAGGCCCCCGGGGTCGCAACCTGGGGCGCCCGCGAGTCCTGCTCGCGAGGGTGACTCGCTATGGGCCTGCGACGAGGGCGCCGTCGGGTCGATGGCGCCTCTCACCGCCCCCTCTCGGCAGGCGCACGCCGGTGAGGGGTAGAGCGCGGCCGCACGGTGCCCGCAGACGGGGCGGGCACGGCGCCCACCGGGCGGCGGCCCTCGCGCCGCCGAGCTTGCCGGCGGCTTGCCCGGGCGGGCCGGCGGCGCCCGACGCGGAGCGGCGCCGCACGTCCAGCCGCGCCCTGACCCGGTCATCCGGGCGGTCGGGAACGGTTATCCCTTGAGAACCCTCTCCATGACGGCCCGCGCTCCGTTGGCTTCAGGGATCGGCAGCAGCGGGTAGACGTGCAGCATCCCGGGCGCCTCGTGATAGTCCAGGGGGAAGCCTGCCGCCCTGGCTTTGCGCGAGGCTCCTGGCGTCGGCGTTGAAGATGTCGCGCGTCCCGCTGAACAAGATGATCGGCGCCAGTCCGCTGAGGTCCCCGTGGAGGGGGCTGACCAGCGGGTCGTCGAGCGGCAGCTCGCCGCGCCACAGCTGCGCCACGGCCCGCGGCCCGGCGGCGGCCAGCCAGGGGTCGCGGGGGGCGATGCGGGCAATCGCCGGGTCGGTGAGGGCGAGGTCGAGGGCCGGGGAGATCAGGATGGTCCCGTGCGGGGCAGGCAGGCCACGGTCGCGCAGCCGCATGGCGACCGCCAGGGTGATCGTGCCGCCCGCGGAGTCGCCCATGATCGTGACGTTCTCGGCGCCGACCTCGGCGACCAGCTCGGCGACCATGTCGGCGATCGCCGGGACGACGGTGGCGGCGGCGCCCACGGGGCAAGCGGATAGATGGGCACCGTGAACTGCGTCCCGGTCGAGGCGGCCAGCTTGGCGATCAGGTTCCAGTGGACCGACATGATCTGGTGGAACCAGGCGCCGCCATGGGAGTACAGCGCCCGCCGCCTGGTCGCGGCGCAGCGCGGAGTGACCGTGTAGATCGGCCAGCCCCCCATCGTGCGGACGCTGAGGCCGACCGTCCTGTCGAGCCTCTTCGGCGGCGCACAACTCTCCGGACGGATCTGCAGCGCGGCGACCTGGGCGAGGGTGGCCTCTGCCGAAGTGAAGGTCTTCTTCGATCCGCCCAGCCCGATGATGACGGCGATGGCCTGGGCGCTCAGACTCGGCATGCAAGCACTCCTCGTTCGTGGTCAGACAGCTGCGGCGGCCATCAGCGTGCCGCTCGCCGCATGTGCACGCTCCTCTCCAGCGCAGAGACCCGGTGTAGTGCACGCCGGCGCGGACCTCGCCATCTTCGCACATCCTCCGGGAACGAGCCTGCAGGGGGCTCCAGACCGGCTGGTCGTGACTGGACGCGCAATGCCGGCGCAGCGCGCCGGAATCAAGCCGGCGCTGCAAGCCCGGCGTCGTTACCGATGACCCAGATCCGCGGGCCTGCAAGGACCGTCGAGACGAAGTGATCGCCGGCCCGCCGCCGTTCCGCGAGCTCCAGGCGGGTGAAGATCACGGGGTTGAGCTCCCTCATCAGTCCGGCTGCGGCGACGTTCAAGGCGACCGCAAGATCCCGCCGCGAGACGGGGCCGACCACGAACAGGTCGACGTCGCTGTCGGCCGCCGCGCGTCGCCGGCCGCGAACGAACCGAAGATGAAGGCGAAGTCGATGTACGCTGTGGCACTGTAAAGCGCGTCCCGGACCACGTCGCCGAGCCCCACCGTCTTCAGCACGAGACCGCGCATATCGGCGAAGGCCGGATGGGTCGTGGCCGCCCGGTAGTAGGTGCGGTTGCCATGACCGCGGCTCTCCACAAGGCCAGATTGCTCAAGACGCAAAAGGTCCCGCTGGATCTGGCGCAGGTGGGCGCCGCTGAGACGCTGCAGCTCGCGCTGGTAGTACTCCCGTTCGGGGTCCACCACGATCAGGCGAAGCAGCGGCGCCATGGACGCCGAAGCGAAGAGCGCGGAGATGCCTGATCGGCTACTAACAGTAGTCATTTGACTACATATCGTAGCCGCCGATGCGGCTGCGGAGCAAGGGCTCATGACGCGTAGTATGCACCTGCTGCGCTTCAGGGGACAGGGTGACGACGGCACCATCGCATCGACGTTCATGCATCGGGTGAGGCGTACCGCCCGTCGCCGTCGCTGTGGCAGCAGGAACTTGCATCTCGCTCATCGTGAGCAGACCCGGCAGCCCGGGGTCGATGCTGGCGAGGCACTCCTCGGCGTCGGAATTCAACCGCGACGCGCTCGCACCGCGGCGACGAAACGCGGCAGGCAGGGTGCGTGCCGAGTGAGCAGATCGTCGACGGTCATCGGCGGCGCGGCGTAGCGCGCGACCTGCCGTGCAAGCGCTGATTCGACCGCCTCCGGAGCGTCGAGGTACAAGTGCGCCAGAAAGTCGTCGGCAGTGTCGACGGCGATGCCGTGTGGGCGGCAGGCTCTGGGCGGGAAATGCCGCACGTTCCATGTGATGATCGCGTCGGCGTTGCCGGCGACGGCAGCGGCCAGAACGTGTCGGTCTCCCGGGTCATTCGTCATCTCGGGGGCGAGGCGCGAGGATCCGGCGACCATCGCGCCGGGAAATGCCGCCCGCATGTCACCAAGCATCCGATCGACACGTGCCGGCTCCACGCCGAGGACCGACCGCAGGATGGCGCCCCGAACTTCTTCGAGGATCTCAGCCGACCACAAGGGACGAAAGACGTGGGCCTGCGCGACGCTCAGGATTGTGTCCCGCAGACCCACTGGGTACAGCGTGCAGGCGTCGAGCAGCGCTGCGGGCCGTACTCAGAACTCCAGCCCAAG
The DNA here is from genome assembly GCA_037131205.1 of Actinomycetes bacterium. GTDB lineage: Bacteria > Actinomycetota > Thermoleophilia > UBA2241 > UBA2241 > CAIXSE01. The sequence continues at coordinate 5,501 of JBAXRL010000117.1, forward strand.
GCGCTGTGACTCTTGAGAGATGCGCGCGAGCAGCACCTCGCGCCGCGCCTCCTCGCGGGCGCGGTATGCCATGACGTCGTCGAAGCGGATGCGGCGATGCGTGCCGACTTTGCGGGACGGCAGGCGGCCCTCATCGAGCATGCGGATCAGGTGCGGACGCGACACGTACAGCGCGGCAGCCGCTTCATGGGTGGTGAGCTCGTGGTGGACCGGGACGACGGCCACCCCGTTGCCGGTCGCCAGTTCGCGCGCGACGAGCGCGAGGGCTCGCTGGATGCCGTCCGGGAGCGTCATGCGCTCGCCGTTCGACAGGACGATCTCGAGGCGCTGTGCGCTGCCCGTAGCGTCACGCAACGCTTCGTCGAGTCGTGCGATCTGCGCGTCGTCATCCTGAGACGGCTGGAATACGTCGTCTGCGGGGATGACGCTTCTCTTGGCCGATGTCTCCATTACTCACCTCCTCTCGAGACAGGCGCACCCTCAGAGTACCACAAATGCATCATCTGCAACATCTGAAGCATCTGTCGCGACCCCGGAGACGTCCAGATCGCGGTGCTCTTCGCACTCACCGCGCGCCCCGCAAGCGAGCGCGGGAGCACGAGGGTGACAATGCACACCGAAACCACGACCCGATCGCGGGAGATGCGTTAGGACAAGCCAGCGGCAGGGGGCATGCGCCGAGTCTGAAGCAGGCTGGGCGGCAGCTCAAGAGTGACGATCGCCACCAGTGGTGGACGTTGCGAGAGGCGAGGAGCTCCGCTGCCCGTATGGCGCGGAGCGCCGGCGGCTACTCCGCCGGGAACTGATGCCACGCGTAGCTTGCGACCCGGATCGTCAGCGCTCGGTCGGCGCAGCGGCTGACGATTGCCTCCAGAAAAGGAACAACCCCTGGATCGCAACCCCAGGGGTCCACGGGGAATACCCGTGGGGGAGTGCTGGCAGAGTCTCACAGGATCGACGGTCCGTCAAGAAGTCACTGCGAATGTCGACCTTCTGGAGGGACCGACGCAGGCACGTGGCCGCCGTCGAATCCTGTCACAGCTCGCCCGTGATGAGCAGCCTCGCGGCCCCGAGCGCTGCCGGCGGGTCGAACTGCCGCAGGAGATCGCGACGCGGGCAGGCAGGCGCATCCGGCGCCTGTCGCATGGGATCCGGAGGGCGTTGCGTTAGAGTCGCTGCGCGTGAGACCGACCACTGGGGATGTGGCATCCACGGGAGATGGCGTGCATATGCATGACCGCGCCCGCAGGCGGCATTCGCGCGGGAGCGCGGGCGGCGGCGGCGCGGATGCGCGCGCGGCGGCCGAGGGCGTCCCGACCCCCGCCGCGCCCCACTGTGCAGCGGCCGAGGGGCGATTCCAAGGGAGCCCCGAGTGGTCGTGAAGCGGATGGATCCGTTCGAGGTCGTCGTCGTCGGCGCCGGTCTGGCGGGCCTGGCGGCCGCCGGCGAGCTCGGCCGGCGGCGCCGCGTCCTGGTGCTCGAGGCCGGCACGCGAGCGGGCGGCAAGGTCGAGACCATCCGCCGGGACGACGGGGTCCACGAACGCGGCGCGCTGTTCGCCTTCGACCCCGCGTGGATCCCGTTCCCGGTCGACGCGGGTGAGCTCGAGCTCGAGGACCGCCCCATCGGCCTGTCACTCGATGGCCGCCTGATCCGCGGCGACACGGTGGCCGCCTGTCTGGGCGCTACCGGCGCAGACATCCTCGAGTCGCTGTCGGTGGGCTGCTACCTGGGCAGCCCGTCGCCGCAGGCGCCGATGATCGGCGCCGCCCTCTCCCGCGCCCTGAACGCCTTCTTCCGGGTGATCCACCCCGGCGACCTCGCCGAGTACGTGCCCGCCCGCCGGCGCGACGCCCTGGTGCGCCACGACGCCGCCCACTTCCGGCACGGCAACGGGGCGCTCGTGCAGGCGTTTCTGGACCATTTCGGCGCCGAGGTCCGCACCGGGCGCCGGGTGACGCGCCTCTCGGTCGAGACGGACGGCGTCACTGTCGGGTGGCGCGGCGCGCACGGCGACGAGCAGGCGCAGGCGGAGCGGGTCGTCGTAGCGACTCCCGCGCGCGAGGCCCTTGAACTGCTGGGCGGATTGGACGGCCCGGCAACGAGGTTCCTGCGCAGCCTGCGCTACGGCCGGGGCATCGCCGTCGTCCTCGGCTTGGCGGACGCGGAGCT